>JBOFUF010000101.1:0-1313 GCA_051652445.1 Shewanella sp. | reverse complement strand
CCTTGAATATCATCAATGCGGGAACCGCGTCCTATCCCAAGGGATGGGAAGATTATCAGGCGGTAGCCAGTTATGATCGGCAGCATTGGTTCCGTATTCCTACGCAATATAACGACGGCAAACTGAGCATGAGCTTAGAGCTTGATTGCGATACCATTCAAATCGCTTACTTTGCACCCTACAGTTATGAGCGCCATTTAGATTTACTCAGCGGCGCCCAGTTACACCCAGATGTCAATTTAGAGCATTTAGGCCTGACCTTAGATGGCCGCGATATTACCCTGATGAAAGTGGGCAATGGCGATCCATCTAAGCGCAATATTTGGATCACCGCCAGACAACATCCGGGTGAAACGATGGCTGAATGGTTAGTTGAAGGTCTCGTGAATCGTTTACTCGACAATGACTGCCCAACGGCAAAGGCACTGCTGGATAAAGCCAATTTCTATATCGTGCCTAATATGAATCCCGATGGCAGTGTCAGAGGTCATCTGCGCACCAATGCGATGGGTATTAACCTTAACCGCGAGTGGCAAACACCGAGTGTGGAAAAAAGCCCTGAGGTTTATCACGTCGTTAACAAGATGCAGCAAACGGGTGTTGACTTGTTTTATGATGTGCATGGCGATGAAGGCTTACCCTATGTGTTTCTAGCGGGTTGCGAGGGAGTGCCTGCTTACCATGATAAACTCGCGCAGCTGCAAGCGGACTTCAGTCAAGCATTGACCTTAGCCAGTGCCGATTTTCAAACTCAGTTTGGCTATGATAAAGACGAGCCCGGCCAAGCGAATTTGACCGTCGCGTCTAATTGGGTTGCCCAGACCTTCAAGTGTTTATCCAATACCCTCGAGATGCCGTTTAAAGACAATAACAATCTGGCCGATCCTTTCGTGGGTTGGTCTCCAGAACGCAGTATTTATTTAGGTGAAGCCTCGCTGATTGCCATGCTCGCCGTTGTTGATAAGTTACGTTAGGGCGAGGCTGATATGGCTTTAATTGAATGTCCGGTGTGTCGTAAACGTATGTCGAGCAAAGCGCCTTCATGCCCCCATTGCAAAGCAAAAAATGATGGCGATAATGAGTCATTATCGCGCATTAGCCATATTCAAAAGTCCAACAGCTTAATGAATCAGAGTTTTGTTGCTATGACCTTGTTCATTGCTGGGGTGGTGATTTGGTTTTGGGGGGGTGAGCCTGCCGAAGGGATGCGGGCGAATATCGCTGGAATATGCTTTGTGTTTGGTTTTGTGGGTTATCTCATCACACGAGTCAGAATCGTGTTACATACGCGGAAAAGTGTATGACAGATATTA
>JBOFUF010000100.1:0-5695 GCA_051652445.1 Shewanella sp. | reverse complement strand
TAAGCTGCTGTTTAGTCTAATTCAATACAAATCTTTAGGTGAGGACTGTCACAGATTATTCACGCTAGCGTGATCTAGGTTAATAAATACCTGTTTAGGGGTATAGCTAGTGAGTACTTTCGGCCTATAATCACCGTCGACGGTTCTCCGAGCTTGCCTACCTAAGTCGACAGATATGGGGGTGTAGCCGTGGTAATAATGCCACCGGGGTGGGATAAGAAATGCTCTCACCTCCCACACTTGGAAAGGTGATCATGTCTCAATTACAAGACAGCTTTGGTCGGAAATTTCACTATTTACGGATGTCAGTGACTGACGTCTGTAACTTCAAATGTACTTACTGCCTCCCTGATGGTTACCATCCTGACGGCAAACCAACATTTTTATCTCTCAATGAGATAAATAATCTCGTTTCCGCATTTAGCCACGTCGGCACTCAAAAAATCCGCATTACTGGCGGTGAACCTACCCTGCGTAAAGACTTTACCGATATCATTCGCGTCGTCGCCGATAACCCGCGCATTCACACGATTGCGACGACCACTAATGGCTATAGGCTAGAGAAGCATGCCAAAGAATGGTTCGATGCGGGTTTGCGCCGTATCAATGTCTCTGTCGATAGTCTCGATCCCAACATGTTTTATCAGATCACCGGCGAAAATAAGTTCGATGAAGTCATGCGGGGTATCGATGCCGCACTATCAGCAGGTTTTGAGCGAGTAAAAATCAACGCGGTACTGCTTAAAGGTTTAAACGATAAAGATTTGCCACGTTTTTTACGTTGGATTAAGAACACGCCAATTGATTTACGTTTTATTGAGTTGATGGAAACAGGCCTTGGTCGAGAGTATTTTGAGGCCCATCATTTAGCGGGCGCCGCGATTAAAGCTCAGTTACTGGCAGAGGGCTGGCAATTAGATACGCCGAGTGCTGATGATGGTCCTGCGCAAAACTTTAGCCGCAGTGATTATCGCGGCCGTATTGGCTTGATCATGCCCTACGCCAATAATTTCTGTGCGACTTGTAATCGTTTACGAGTATCGGCGAAGGGCAAGTTGCATTTATGTCTCTTTACCGAATCGGGTGTTGATCTACGTGATTTGCTTCAGCATGCTAATCAGCAAGCGGAGTTAATCGAGCGCTTGCAAGGCCAATTAATTCAGAAGAAAGAAACTCATTACTTACATCAGGGCATTACAGGTGTGACTCAGCATCTAGCTTCTATTGGCGGTTAGATCAGTATTTAGGTTATGCCTCAACGCGCTATATTTAGCGCGAGGATTCGCCTAACTGTCCTTGCACTTTGTTTTGGCCTCAATTAAAGGATCGCTCTAATGAGCAATGTATTTACCCATATTAACGCCGACGGCAATGCCCATATGGTCGATGTGACCGAAAAAGCGGTTACCGAGCGCGAAGCCCGTGCAGAAGCCTTTATCGAGATGGCGAGCACGACACTCGACATGATCATGAGCGGTAGCCACCACAAGGGTGATGTGTTTGCGACCGCGCGTATTGCGGGCATTCAAGCCGCGAAAAAAACCTCAGACCTTATCCCTCTATGTCATCCGCTGATGCTAACGAAAGTGGAAGTCGATTTAGAGGCGCAACCTGAACATAACCGCGTGCGTATTACTAGCCTGTGCAAATTATCCGGCAAGACTGGGGTAGAAATGGAAGCGTTAACGGCGGCCTCTGTGGCGGCGTTAACTATCTATGACATGTGCAAGGCCGTGCAAAAAGATATGGTGATCTCCCAAGTCCGTCTGTTAGAAAAGCGTGGCGGCAAGTCGGGGCATTTTAAAGTTTAGCGTTACAGAATTAAGCTTGGGGCACTCTGCATATTGCCCCATGAGCGGTTCTGTCCAAACGTAAGTCGTACCATAAGTGCGTCAGCTAAGCGGATTGAAACGAGATAAGACTATGATTAACGTGTTGTTTTTTGCTCAAGTTAGAGAGTTGTTGGGTACTGCAAAATTAAGCCTAGAGGCGAGCGAGCAGACACAAACTGCCGAAGCGTTACGGGCAACGCTGGCGGCCACCGACGACAAATGGGCCAAAGTATTAGCCTCTGACAAATTGCTCGTGGCGGTGAATCAGACTATTAGCCAATGGGATACACCTGTAAACGATGGTGATGAAGTCGCCTTTTTCCCACCTGTCACCGGAGGTTGAAATGCGTTTATTATCCGCGGTTCGAGTGCAAGAGGTCGATTTTAGTGTTGCTGACGAATATCGGCAATTAGCCCAAGATGATAGTGATGGTGCTGTGGTCACGTTTGTCGGCAAAGTGCGGGATTTTAACGAGGGTGCCACCGTCACCGACCTGACCTTAGAGCATTATCCTGGCATGACCGAAGCTGTGCTAGAACAAATCGTTACTGAGTCGCGCAGCCGTTGGCCGCTCAATAAAGTGACGGTAATCCATCGTGTCGGCACTATGGCATTAGGGGAGCAAATTGTGTTTATCGGCGTAACCAGCGCCCATCGCAAGGCAGCCTTTGCTGCCTGTGAATTCTTAATCGATTTTTTAAAAACCAAAGCACCATTCTGGAAATTAGAAGCCGGCAAGCAAGGTAAAAATTGGGTTGAGGCGAAAGATGCCGATGAACAGGCTGCCAAACTGTGGCAATACAAAGAGTAGTCGCGTGGCAGAGCTCCATTATGGTAGCCATACCCCCTAGTAGCAATGCCGTATGTCAGTCCCAAAAAAACGCGCGAATATCGACTAAGGTGATCCAATGCAGGGTGTGACCCGTTTCTTTCAGTTCTTTGGTTTAGTATTACTGTTTTGCTTGGCAGTGGTGTCATTTACCACTCGAGCAGCGAATAATCAGGCTATTCCTGCGGTTGCTGCGGCCTCTGATTTACGTTTTGCTCTTGATGACATTAGCCAAAAATTTACCCATGAAACTGGACTAAAAGTAAAAATATCCTATGGGTCATCGGGAAACTTTGCCACTCAAATCCAAAATGGCGCTCCCTTTGAGTTATTTTTATCTGCGGATGAAAAATATATTCAGCAATTGCATAGCGCTGGCATTGCCCGCGATGCGGGTGTGCTTTATGCCCAAGGGCAACTCGCCATTGTAGTACCTAAAACAGGTCGTTTGTCCGTTGATCCTGAACTCAAGGGGTTAGCCGAAGCGCTCGCTGCAGGAAAAATTACCCGTTTTGCGATTGCTAATCCTGATCATGCTCCCTATGGCGAAAAGGCCAAAGAAGCATTGCAGTTTGCGCAGTTATGGGATGCGATTCAACCTAAATTGATCTTCGGTGAAAACGTCTCTCAAGCTGGTCAGTTCGTGATTAGTGGTTCAACCCAAGGGGGGATTATTGCGCTCTCTTTAGCGATGTCACCTACCTTTTCCCAACTCAGTCATTACGCCATAGTGCCAGCAAAAATGCATAGTCCACTGTTTCAACGAATGGCATTAATGGTCAATGCGGGCGCAACAGCTCAACATTTTTATGCTTATTTAAGATCCGATACCGCGCGGCGCATTTTGTCTGATTATGGTTTTTCATTGCCAGAGCAGCCATGATGGATTGGCAGGCGCTTTGGCTATCGTTCAAACTCAGCAGCATCACAGTCTTAGTGCTGATCCCGCTTGCAATACTCGTGGGGCGAGCTTTGGCCTATCGCCAATTTGCCGGCAAATCTTGGGTCGAGGCGTTGATCATGGTGCCCTTAGTGTTACCGCCGACTGTGATAGGTTATTACTTGCTGGTGGGGCTTGGTAGCCAAAGTTGGCTCGGACAATGGATTGAGCAAGTGACGGGTCAGCAACTCGTGTTTCACTTTTCAGGTTTGGTCATCGCTTCCGTCATCGTCAATATTCCCTTTGCGGTGCAGCCAATCCAGCGTGCTTTCGAAGCGGTACCGAGCGACGTTCGCGACGCAGCGGCTTGTTGCGGTATGAGTCGACTTAACATTTTACTTAAAATTGAATTACCTATGGTGTGGCCAGGCGTGCTTACTGCGCTGGTGTTGTGTTTCTCCCATGTATTGGGTGAGTTTGGTGTTGTGCTGATGATGGGGGGCAATATCGCTGGCGAGACTAAGACGATTTCGATTTCTATCTATGACAGTGTGCAATCCTTTGATTTTAATGCAGCTGGCACTATGTCATTAGTGTTATTGCTGTTTGCGGTAACCGTTTTGGCGCTTGCAACCAGTTTATCACGGCGGGTAGGAGGTCAGCGTGGCGCAAATCATCGCTGATCTGCAGTGTCGGATCCAAAACCATAAGAACATTAAACTCAACGCTGATTTTCGCTGCAAGGCCGGCCAAGTGCTCGCCGTGGTGGGGCCGTCTGGCGGTGGAAAAACGACATTACTTCGGATGATCGCTGGGTTAAATCATCCCGATGGAGGCCAAATCCATTTTGGCGAACGGCCTTGGTTTGATGAAAAAGCACGGATCGCTTTGAACCCGCAGCAACGCCATATCGGGTATATGCCGCAGCATTTTGGCTTATTCCCGCATCTCACCGCGTTAGAAAATGTGGTCGCAGGGCTTGATCATATCCCGAAAGCTGAGCGTATTGCGCGTGCTAAAGATTGGCTAGAACGGGTTAATCTACAAGGTTTACCCGATAGATTGCCGGTGCATTTATCGGGTGGCCAACGCCAGCGGGTCGCACTTGCCCGTGCACTTGCCCGTGAACCGTCAGTGCTATTACTCGATGAGCCTTTTTCGGCGGTAGACAGAGAAACGCGAGAGCGTTTATATCTCGAACTGGCGCGTCTCAAAGAACAGTTACACTGCCCTGTGATCATGGTGACTCACGACTTAAATGAAGCGCTATTATTAGCGGATTCGATGATATTGATCAGCCAAGGGCAGATGTTACAGCAGGGCGCGCCCTTTGAGGTATTGTCGCGACCACGCAATGAGGCGGTGGCTAGGCAGATGGGGCTAAGAAATATTTTTGATGGTGAAGTGGTATTCCAAGACAACAGTAAAAATCTCACTTGGCTTAAGTTTGGTGAGCAGTTAATTGCCTGTGATTATGCAAAAGACCGTCCTGTAGGAAGCCAAGTACGTTGGGTCATCCCTAACCAAGGCATTCGGTTTAATTCAATATCAAAAGGGCGTTTATGCCGTAGTTTTAATAAGTTAGATGTCACTATCGACACTATGCTGGTGATGGGGGAATCCGTCCGACTTATCTGCTATGTCAGCGGCACTCAATTACAACTTAACACTGACGTTTCGCTACATTTAGCCCAAAAGCTTGCTTTGACTAGAGGGATGCAAACCATTGTGGCACTCAAATCGGAACAAATTCATATTCTGGAATAATCTTTTTTTAGCGAACATGATACAGATGATCAAACCTTAATCTTGTTTGCATCGGTGTTTTAGCCATCATTAGGTAGACTAGCCACCTTAGATGGCTTTAATGATGGGATAAAAAGATAGATGTAATGTGCTATCGATTTATACCCAAACAACCTGAAGATGCAGGATTCAGCGGGAGTTTAACGCACTTTAGGCAAGGCCATTAATTGCTCCTGCATTAATGGCATTCACGCCATCCATGGCGATTGCGGCTATTTGCAGACCTAGTGGACTAAGTTAAAAATAACCAACGCAGCATAAAGTGCGTTACCCCGTGATTAACATCAGCCGCCGGGACGGAGCGCCTAGGGCACTTCACTTCCGTGTTGCATCAATTCAAAAGGTAG
>JBOFUF010000099.1:0-7096 GCA_051652445.1 Shewanella sp. | reverse complement strand
AGACCCCTTAGGAAGTCGGGATGGTGGGTTTTTAAAATGTAATCAAAATTTTTCAATACAAATGCACAGTACCGAGAGCGCATCAGTTGCTCAGGTGTACGTGCAATAACTTCCCCAGAGTCCACATGAATATGTAGGGGGGCGCAACACTTTTGATAGCTTATTCTACTGCCACAGGGGCAGTTTTTTTCAATTACAGTCATATTTTTACAGCTTTGTTTGAATGATGGCTTTGATTTAAATTGTATTTTTCAATGCATTAGATGCCAGTTTTTTGTGGGCGCCGCTTTTAGGACGCTTGGGCATATCCCTTTGATATTAACACCTAAGGACGTTGTTTACCTGCGGGTAACGGTGGAAACTGGCGACCATAATATAAGTTAGGTACGGGTTTCGCGTTTAAATAATAGCTAGGCTCAGCACGGTTATTGGTATCTAAGCTCACTTTCCATTGTGTCGTTGACATTTTTTCTGTGCCTATAGCAAATTTGCCTGCAAATTCACTCACAGGTTCGCCAGTTTCTTGTGCAGGGTAGAATCGAACCAAATAATAGCCTGTGTCTATGGCACCATTGCCGATGATTTTACGCTTGATGATACGGAAATCCACGTCGATAGTGGCTTTTTTTTTGCGAATTTTATCGAAAAACGTTTGGTGAATCGAGACGATAGCGTCTCTTCCAGAGTAAATTTCTTTACTTTGGCTCTCGGAAAGATAGCTGGCATCCTCAGCGTAAATCTCACGGATCACGGCAGGGGACAATTGAGTAAATGCATTAATAAACAAAGGATAATTAGCATTAATCCCCTGATCCTCAGTGGCTGTTGTTTGCGCTTTAGCGGGATTAGCGAGGCTTGGCAGCGACAATAAGCACATCAGTACGAGTGACAAAAATTTCATGACGTTATTCTAATCTGGCAATCATGGCATCACTATAATAGAGCAGGCCAATGATCTAAAGGCTTGAATGTTTACAAAATGTGTTTCGGTATAAGCGTGAAGAGTTAACCATTCATCCAATCGCAAAAGCGGGTAATGACGTTAATTTCAATGTTGTAACATCTGGCTTTACATATTTAGCGTGAATGTTGAATCTATAGATTGGGGAGCGATGAATTTGTCCAAGTTTAGTTTGACATCCATGGTGCCAATGTTTAATTTAAACGAGTGTTTTAAATTAATGTCAAGGTCACGGAATGGCAAGTCGATCCGATACAAAAACCAGAATACTTGATGCAGCAGAAAAGCTGTTCGCCGAACGGGGCTTTTCTGAGACCTCTTTGCGACTCATCACCAGCAAAGCTGAGGTGAACTTAGCATCGGTTAATTATCACTTTGGTTCTAAAAAAGAGCTGATCCGTGCAGTATTAGCGCGTTATTTAGACGTGTTCATGCCTGCGGCCTCAAGCCAAATTTATCATTTAAATGCTGACCCAGTGCAAGCAACACTTGAAGAAATATTGTCTTCACTGGTTGAGCCTCTATTGGATTTAAACGCATTACGTACTGACGGTACTACCATGTTTCTCCAGCTTTTAGGTCGTGGCTATATTGAAAGTCAAGGGCATTTACGCTGGTTCATTACCACCCATTATGGTCAACATTTGGTCCCTTTTGTTCAAGCTGTTTCAGCCAGTGCGCCACACATTCGGCCCGCCGAAATGTTTTGGCGCTTACACTTCACCTTAGGCACAATCGTGTTCACTATGGCGTCCGCCGATGCCTTAAATGATATCGCCGCGGCCGATTTCGATGAGCATAACGACATTGAAGCCGTCATCCGCAAAGTGATCCCCTACATGGCGGCTGGCATATCAGTCCCTGTTGCTTCTTAATTAAAAGGTATTGATAATGTTGACAATTATAATTATTGCCCTGATAGCCATTATCGTATTGTTTACGGTGAAGCCTATCCGGATGCAGTTTATTACCCGTCCCGTTTTTAGTTTTTTTAAGCAGGTCTTACCGCCACTTTCCGATACGGAGCGTGAAGCGATGGAAGCTGGCGATGTATGGTGGGAAGGGGAGTTATTTCGCGGCAATCCTAACTGGAATACCTTACATAGCTACGGTAAACCTACGCTAACGGCCGAAGAAAAAGACTTTATCGATAATCAAGTGATGACAGCACTGACGATGATCGATGATTTCGACATCGTGCATAACCGCAAGGATTTACCGCCAGAACTGTGGGAATACTTTAAGAAAGAAGGTTTTTTTGCACTGATCATTCCAAAGAAATTTGGTGGTAAAGCTTTTTCTGCCTATGCAAACTCAACTATTGTCAGCATATTAGCCAGCCGTAGCGTCAGCGCTGCTGTCACTGTGATGGTGCCGAACTCTTTAGGTCCTGGTGAGTTGCTGACCCACTATGGTACCAACGAGCAGAAAGAGCGTTGGTTACCTGCGTTAGCTAAAGGCGATGAAATTCCTTGTTTTGCCTTAACCGGTCCAGAGGCGGGCAGTGATGCCGGCGCTATCCCCGATGTGGGTATTGTGTGCCGTGATAGGTTTAATGGCGAAGACATGCTTGGGCTTAAACTCACATGGGATAAGCGTTACATCACGCTAGCCCCCGTTGCGACTGTGTTGGGTTTAGCATTCCAAATGCGCGATCCTGAAGGCTTGCTTGGTGATAAGAAAAACTTAGGCATTACCTGTGCGTTGATCCCAACGGATCATCCTGGTGTCATCATTGGTCGTCGTCATAATCCGCTGGGGATGGCGTTTATGAACGGTACCACCCAAGGCAAAGAGGTGTTTATTCCGCTGGATTGGATTATCGGTGGTCCAGATTTTGCGGGTAAAGGCTGGCGTATGTTGGTTGAGTGTTTGTCAGCGGGTCGCGGTATTTCGCTGCCAGCACTGGCAACGGCTTCTGGTCACATGGCGACGAAGACGACTACCGCTTATAGCTATGTACGTCACCAGTTTGGTATGGCGATTGGCCAGTTTGAAGGGGTGCAAGAAGCGCTTGCGCGTATTATTGCCAACACTTATCAGTTAGAAGCCGCCCGACGTTTAACGACCACAGGCATCGATCTTAAAGTGAAACCGTCGGTCGTGACTGCGATTGCTAAATACCACATGACTGAATTAGGCCGCTCGGTGATGAATGATGCCATGGATATTCAATCGGGTAAGGGCATTCAATTAGGACCTAAAAACTATTTAGGTCACCCTTATATGTCGAATCCGATTTCAATCACAGTCGAAGGCGCGAATATTCTAACCCGCTCGTTGATGATTTTTGGTCAAGGTGCGACTCGCTGCCATCCCTATGTGCTTGCCGAAATGGAAGCTGCAGCGATGGAAAATCAACATGAAGCCTTAGCGCGTTTTGATGCACTGTTAATGGGCCACATGGGTTATGCCACGCGTAATGCTTTTAGTGCGTTGTTTAATGCATTAACGGGTAGCCGCTTTGGCAGTGCGCCAGTCAGTGGTGAAACGAAGCAGTACTATAAAGATATGTCGCGCATTTCATCTGCTTTAGCCCTAATGACAGATTTATCCATGTTGATCATGGGCGGCGATTTAAAACGTAAAGAAATGCTGTCGGCACGTATGGGCGATGTGCTCAGCCAGCTGTATCTAGGTTCTGCGACCTTGAAGTTGTTTGAAGATAATGGCCGCCAACAGGATGATTTAGCTGCCGTGCGTTACGTGATGGCTAATCGTTTGCACTTAGCGGCTAAAGCGTTGGAAGACACGATTCGTAACTTCCCAAGCCGCCCTGTGGCCTGGTTACTGCGTGGCTTAATTTTCCCGTTGGGTAATCATTTCAATGCCCCGAGCGATAAAATGGCGACTGATTTAGTCGGTGGGATGTTGAAGCCCGGACCTGCGCGTGAGCGTATTACCTTCCTCTGTCCTGAATTTGAGGGAGATAAGGGCGGTATTGCTGAAGTTGAGCAAGCGTTTATCGCGCAATATGCCTGTAAAGACATCTATAAAAAGTTAAAGAAAGCCCAGCGTGCCGCTGAGTTACCAGCAAAAGTGCCTAATCTGGTCTTGTTCGCAAAAGCATTAGAGTCTGGGGTCATTACTGCCGATGAAGAACAGAAATTGCAGCATGCCAATAAACTGCGCTTGGCAGCGATTAATGTGAATGATTTCGAAGTACTATAATCAAGACGATGACTGCCGTTTAGTCGAGTGACTTAACTGAGCCGCTTGATGTTACTGAGAAATAAGATGTCTATAAATCCGAATGCATTCAACGCATTCGGATTTTTTATTGCTGCGAGTGTTAACCATTTCATCGCCAATACCGCTCAGACCGTTCGAGAGTTATATCGCATCATAACAATGGCTTGCATTTTGTTGCGTGATTGTTTCGTTATTGCTGGATTAAGGGTTGAGCGGACCGTTAATTAAGCTAATGTAAGGGCAGAACTCAAGATCGACTTTGTTAAAAGGAACAGAATGAATAATAAATTATTGCCTTGGTGCATTGCAGGAGTACTCGGTATGAGCGGTCAACTTCACGCAGAAGAAGATAAGTCTATACCCAAACAACCTGAAGAGTCGGGTTAGCACGGTAAAAGAGGATGGCAACATCCTCTTTTTTTATGTGGGTCATGACAATAATTGATTTATGCCATATCCAAATCGAAGCTGTTGAGCTAACTTGGTTTATACAAAAACATAACAAATTTACGGTTCGCAATTTATGTCCTCTACCGCAGAAAATAAAGAGCTTGATTCTGCCGCGCAGATTTTACGTTTGGCGGTGCCGCAAATGTCTGCTCTGGATATTCCCGTTACCCCTGAAAATTATACCGTTTGGTATGAATATTTTGCGGGTACAAATCTTGATTTAAATCGTGCAATAGATGGTTTCCTGGCCAATCCAGTCTCTTTTACCAAGGAGATTAACACGAGCCTTTATAAGACATTTATTCTGGAGCAGTCTCCCGAAATCATTGAAAATGTGCAAATTGAAACCCAAATGCTGATCAATAGCCTGCTGAGTAAAATCAGTCAGTTGAATCAAGGAACCGTTGCGTTTTCTGGAACATTAGCCGAGTTTGGTTTGCGACTGCAGACGAATCCCGATATTAATACTTTAAATGAGATGGTTAACAGCGTGGTTGATGAGATGCAAATGCTACTTATCAATAACCGTGAAATGGATCAAAGTCTGCGCAATATGGGTCAAGAAGTACAAAACCTTAAGTCGGAAATGGAAAACCTGAGCTTGACTGCGATGACTGACCAATTGACGTCTCTGCACAATCGCCGCGCCTATGAATTGAGTATTCAAGACCTCATTTATCATTCCCAAGATCAGCAAACCCGCTGTAGTCTTTTACTGATCGATATCGATAATTTTAAAGCTTTTAACGATACCTATGGCCATTTAACGGGCGATAAAGTGCTGGCTTATATTGCGTTAGCCTTAAAACAATGTGTGCGAGGAGATGACTTTGTCGCACGTTATGGCGGCGAAGAATTTGTGGTGGTATTACCGAACACTCATTTTCACGATGCTGTACAAGTGGCTGAACATTTACGCGAACGTATTTCTGAGCGCCACTTAACCATAGGGAAAGACAAAAAGTTGTCTCTTGGCGCGATTACCGTCTCAATTGGGGTCGCCTCATTACAACAGGGCGACGATGCTGAAACCCTATTCAGTCGTGCTGACACCGCGCTATTTCAAGCCAAGTCAGCGGGCCGTAATTGCGTCAGAGGCTAAGTCGTTTAATGCACGTGCTACCGTTTCAAGGTATTTTGAATTAGATCAGTAACCTAATGTAGCAACGCATTGACTTTGCATCACCAAAAACGCCGCAGTGCGATGGGGCTTTTTTTGATGAGTTCGAATAAAATCTATTCTTCAATTGGCGGCTTTAAATCCATGTGCATTTTGATTAAATGCTCTTCCATATCGAAGCTCACCTTAAAACCGAGGGTTTTGGCAAGGCTGGCCATACTGCGATTTTCAAACATGGTGAAACCAGTAAGAACCTGGGTATCGTTAGCTTGATAATATTTTATGAGCTTTTCTAATAACAACTTACCTAACCCTATACCTTGATAATCACCGCGCACCGCCATGGCAAACTCAGCCTCAGTATTGTCAGGATCGATAGAGGCTCGCACCGCACCTAAGGTCATGTCATCACCATCTGGACCTTTAGCCGTGGCGATAAAAGCCATCTCACGGGCGTAATCAATTTGAGTCAATACCGCCATTTCTTCATGGGTCATTTTTGAGCGCACCCCAAAATAACGTTTATATCTGTCCTCATCGGAGAGCGAATTATCAAAGGCTAAATGCTTAGGTTCATCCTCGGGCAAAATCGGCCTTAGCATCACCTTAAGGCCATTTTTAAGCTCGGCGAACTCTTCTAACTCTTTGGGATAGGGCATGATAGCTAAACGCTGAGTGCTATCGGCATTGGCAGCATGTAGGCGGATATTGACATCGAGCAGGGTGATATTTTCTCCTGCGGCCAGCACAGGATTCAGATCTAACGCGGCGATTTCAGGGCAATCGATAACGATGTGGGAAATTTGCGTCAGCATGACGCACAGGGCATTCATGTCCAACCCTAGCGGTAAATGTCGGTCCTTTAACTTATGGGTCTTTAATGCTTGGATCACCATATAGCGTGCCAGAGCCATATTCAGGGGGGGGAGGGCAACGGCGGCATCATTGGTAGGGTCCCATTCTGAACCGCCTTCACCTAAACAAATCGCCGGACCAAAAACGGGATCGCTTATCACCGCCACGCGGATTTCCTGTGCGCCAGCGGTCAACGCCATCTTTTGCACTATCATACCTTCGATAATGGCGTCGGGATTAGCTTGATGCACCCTCTGGGTAATCGCATTCGCGGCATGGCGGATATCTTCAGCCGAGGTTAAATTGAGCATCACCCCGTGTACATCGGACTTATGCAAAATGTTAGGTGATTGCACTTTTAAGGCTAAGGGATAACCCGCCTCGTGAGCGATAGCCACCGCTTCATCGGCATCTTTTACAAACCAAGTGTCGATAGTGTTTAGCCCATAAGCCCGCAAAATAGGGCTGGCCTCATGGGTTTCCAAAACCGATTTGCCTTTAGCTTGGGCCGCTTGCAG
>JBOFUF010000098.1:0-13533 GCA_051652445.1 Shewanella sp. | reverse complement strand
ATGATATCTTTGTGTTCAAAAACAATTGAAACAGGCTCTTTGCCTTGGCCATAAATAACAGCAGGTACTTTACCAGCATGGCGTAGGCGGCGGCTCGAACCTTTCCCTATTTCAGTGCGGGCTTGTGCTTGGATTGTGTAAGACATGTGTTTCTCACTTAAATTTTGAGTAAAAAGTTGCCGACATTTTCGACCAATGGCGGCTCATATAAAGCGCGCGAATACTAACATAGATACCTAAAGCACACAAGAATGCCGCATGCATGCAGTAACCGCTGTGTAATAGCGGCTGCGTTAGTAAAAATGGTGGCTATTTATCAAATTAAAGACATTGTTTATTGCATGTTGCAGTAGAGGAAAGGCTTTGCTCTGAAAAGAAATACACGAGATATCGATCACACTGACAATTGAATCGGCCTGTTAAACTCGAGCAAATTCGATAACTGCGGTGTCAAAAAATGCGTCAAGCGCTCTGCCAGTTACAACAAGAAAATAAACTTTCATGCCAACTGGCTCGTGAACTCGCTTCACTTATCGAAACCGTTCCTTACCAGCAAAATACCCTCGAATTAAAATGTTTAGAACTGCTTGCCTGCAGCCAACAGAAAAACAGCAGCTTGATGTTGCTCATGAAAATGATTAAGTCAGTCGACATTCAGCCACAAAGGCAAAGACAATATCAATTTTCACAACGCCTGAAATTATTGATCGATGAGTGGCAACAACATAGAGAAATGAACAAACTCAACCAACAATTTATCCCGCTGCTTAGACATTACTTGATTGAATCACAAGCTTTGGAGCTTGGATTTTATCAGCATATCCAACAAAAAATTATTCAAGCTACCAATGCCTTACCGGACCACAATCGACATGCACAAAGCCAGAGTTAGGATAATAACCGACTCCGCCCATTTTCAGTGATAGAGCCGCCTCCCTAAGGGTTTTTAACTTAACACTCGGGATAGCGATGTCCATTGCCATGCCGCGCATATGATAACTTTTTTTGGCAACACCACCACTGTTCCCCATAAGCATGCTATTGGTTTTTGGTGAACGGTAACCAGAAATAACATGGATTTCTTCGTCGATATTCAAGGTTTTTTTAAGTGAGTGGAGTAAATCAAATAAACGCTTATCCATAGGCGCTGCCACATTCTGACGATGATCCCGCAGCAAATGATTAAAGTTATTTAATACCTTGCTTTGATAATGGCCATCGACCCAGTAACGACCGTCATCGCGCTCACCAGTATGGCGATTAAACAAGCTTAACTCGCGGATCCCTTTGGTTGAGCGGCTAGCAAGCGCTTTTGAGGGAATAAGAGAATATAATGCCACACCACTAAGGCCTAACAATAACTGCCTACGGGCAGGACATAGCAACGTCACATGATCACCTTTTCTATGATTTTTGGTCATTCGTAAGGCAAATTATACTGAATAAGCCCTAAGATCAAGTTTCGCCAAATCCATTCTGATTACAATTTTAAAATAGCTAAGGACTTCAGATTGTTATCTTACTCAGCTTTGTGGCACCACAATATTAATATCGATCCAAAACCGCAGCGGATACCCCATTGGTCAGCTCAGGTTCTAAATGATAAATGTCGCGTCGGTATTGATCCTGCCCACTATCGTCTAACCATGCAGTCCAGTAGACCAGATGCACGGGTAGTTTTGCGGAAAGTGAAAACCACTGAGGTTCAGTAATATCAGGGGCTAACTTGTCCCATAAACGTTTATCTTTGACTAAATGCTCTTTAAACCACTGAGCCAATTCAGTGGCCTTCTCAATTCGAATACACCCTGATGATAATGCCCTGTCTTCCTTTTTAAAGAGATTTGGCTCAGACGTTCCATGTAAATAGACACTGAAACTGTTCTCGAAGTGAAACTTATATTTACCTAATGCATTCTTCTCCCCTGGGCGTTGGACTAACTTATAGGGAAACGAACCGCTGGCTAAGGCCTGCCATTCATCTGGCATGCGTTGCACCCGTTGACCGTTATAATCGTATACATCAAATTCACGTTCATTAAGATAATGACCATTTCGCTGAATTTTCGGCAAAATGTCCTGCCGTAAAATGCTGCTAGGCACTCGCCAACTAGGGTTAAGCACCACGCTAGAAATCTGACTGTCCAAAATTGGTGTTTGCCGAGAAGACTTGCCCACAATGACCTTGGAACTTAACACTGGCCTACCATTGTCGACCAACGTCATCTCAAAAGCGGGCACATTAATCAGCAAATAACTCGGCTCTAATTTACGTTCAAACACCCGTTGTCGAATAGTATTTTTAGCTAATATTACCGCCCTCGCCCTTGGCGATTGGTTTACCCAAAACAAAGTCTGCTTACCTATCACCCCATCCTGTTTTAGCCCATGCCTTTGCTGAAAGCGCTTAATGCCAATCATCAGTTCTTCGGTATAAACTTGATTCACTCTAGGCTCAGTGGCTAAGTCTCCCAATATCCACAGACGCTTTGCTATGGTATCAACGATTTGATGACTCATGCCTAAGGTTAACTTTTCAGCTAGCACTAACGTTTCCCAAGACTCCGTTGTATCCAATTGCACTAAATGGCTAATTTGCTTAAGCACCCGTTGATATTGAGCATCCGTTGGTATAACGGATAACACTGTGTCGAGGACGGTGCCGTTATTACATTCTGCGGATGTCATGACATAGCGCCAATAACCGGTCACATCTGCTTTAACTTGCGCAATATCAGCAATCGTTAACGTATTGGGGGAATGCATTAAGTCACGATAATGCAGGCCAAAGACTGGATTGACACCCGCAAGATCGAGTAGCAACACCTGTGGCAGCAATGTCGCCATCGGGAGTACAGCTGCAGGCTCCTGTGTTTTCATGCCAAGGTTTGGCTGCATGGCAAGACTCGAATTGGATGTTAACGATTGTGCACCATCAGCAGCCCTGACCTTTGGTATAAAACTAACAGCAATACAGATAATAAGACTGCACAATAGTTGCGCTAGATTGAGACTCACAGGCGTACGCTTGAGTGGTAATATTCTCAAGTAGGTGATGTTGAACTCCTGCGCTAGCCATTTGAGTTCTGTCACCTTTGAAGCGGTACGCATGGATAGGGGCAAATAGTGAATGATCATTTGTAATATCATAAATATTCCCTCAACTATTAAAGGTCATTTGAGAACTAACGATCATGTACATCGACAATGCTATGACTATTTCATGGAGGTCAACCAATTACTAGAGGCAATCTACAGATAATAAAAAGAAAAATGCCACTGAGGTCGTCAGTGGCATTGATATTAAGCAATATCAGCGATAAAACGCTGAGTGAGTGTTCGTTAGCAAAAAGACACGAGATCTTCTTCAACAAATTGCTCTGGTAATTTTTGTAAGCTGCGTAACATTAAAGGATTCGCCAATACCATTGCCATTTCTTGGCGATTGAGTAAGGCTAAAGCGCTCTGGTGACAGCGAGCTTCATGCACCTTCACATGCACGATGGCTTCCATCGCTTCAATGGGTGCACCCGCAGCACGCAAAGGCTGTTTATCCACCATTGCTAAATGTAATTCCATCAACGCTGAATCTTTAAGGATCTGCACTAACGTCCAAGCTTCTGCAATGTGTCTTTGGTAAGCGGCGCGCGCTTCTTGCGCTTGCAGACAAATTTTCGCAGGGTTACGTTCTTCTGGTGTAGCAAGAATACCGGCACGCTTGAACACTTCGCCAATTTTGATTGAACCTGTCCATGCAGAGATAGGCACAGCAATCCACAGACCAATCAACGCCGGACTCATCCAAGCTAATAAGGTCAAAGAATCCAAAATCGCCGCATAACCTAACATCACACCTGCTATCATATGCCAACGGTGACGATAAATTAACGTCATCCAAGGCATACTGCCGTCATCACGACGTTGCGGCGACCAACCACTGTCACGCCCCATCAGAATTGACATCACAGCACCACAATGGATAAACATCATGATAGGTGCAATCAGCGCTGAAAGTATGACCTCAAATATCACACTGCATATCGCTTTAATGCGGCCACCCACACTGCGAGCGAACTCACCGTCTTTAAGCAGTAAAAGGACACCGAATACTTTAGGGCCAAATAAAACCCCCATAGTAATGTAGAACAATCTTAATGCCCTATCCGAGTCCATGATGGGCCAAGTCGGGAACAGGGAGAATTGATCGGTGAAATATTCAGGTCGAATAAAGTGTGCCTGCAAAGCCAACATCAAACCGGTCAAGATTAACATCAACCAGAAAGGAGATGACAAATAAGCCATGATACCCGTCATTAAATGCAGACGGCTCACCCAATGTAAACCTTTCGTCGGCAAAATACGTGAATGCTGCAAGTTACCTTGGCACCAGCGACGATCACGTACGGCTAAGTCAATGATTGACGGTGGACATTCTTCATAGGACCCTGGTAAGTCATAAGCGATGACCACACTCCAGCCTGCACGGCGAATAAGCGCGGCCTCAACAAAGTCATGGCTCATGATATGGCCACCAAAAGGTGGCTTACCTTTAAGATTAGGTAACCCAGCCGCGGTCATAAAGGCTTCGGTGCGGATAATAGCGTTGTGGCCCCAGAAGTTACCTTCTTTTTGAACCCACCAGCCTAACCCAGTACCAATGACGGGACCATAAATACGCGCCGCAAATTGCTGTAAACGGGCCATTAAAGTGGTGCCATTGATCAACGACGGAATCGTTTGGATCAAACCGGCATCGGGATCGGCCTGCATGCGCTGAGCTAAGCCTGTGATGGTTGAAGACTCCATCAAACTGTCAGCATCAAGCACTAACAAATGATCATAGCGCGAACCCCAACGACGACAGAAATCGGCCACGTTACCCGCTTTACGGGCGACGTTTTTACGACGACGACGATAATACACCCGCGAATGCTTATGGGTTTCTTGGCGTAACACCAGAAACGCTTGTTCTTCGAGCAAGGCAATATCGGGATCGGTAGTATCACTTAAGATAAACCAATCAAACGCATGACCATGACCCGTTTGCGACAAGGTTTCAGCCATGACAGACACCGCCGAGAATACCCTATCAGGAGATTCGTTATAGGTCGGCATCAAAATTGCAGTTCGCGTATGCAGCTCAGTCACTTGCAAATCTTTTGCTCGCGGTTTTCGCAGTAAAATTAAAAAACCTGCAATACCGCTACAAAACGCCAAAGCGATCCAGCAAAAGTTAACCGCAAATAACGCCAGCACTAAATACTCTAAAGGAGTAATACCACCAATGCTAAACACAGCACCCATTTCATAAATAGCAAATAAAGACAGTAATAAAGCACTACCAACAACAAAGACGCGGCGTGAAACACGTGACTTCACCCCATTGGCCACAGTGCTACGACGAGGGAATCCCTCTGGCATCTTACTTAAATTTTGGGGTTCCATAGCGCCAAGCCGTTCATTTGGCATAGCACTGCCCCCCACGAGGACTTCCGTCTCGAGTACCGAGCTAGCGGATACAGTCATATTATGTTGCTCCAACATGAACCTTACAGCGTCCAGCGATAGAGCCAGGTTTCAACCTGACGAGGAGTGGGGAACTTAAGTTCAGCACGCAGTTCGATAAGATTTTTATCTTCAGGCTCTAATTCAAAAGCTAAGCGGTAGCCATTTTTAGCCGCATTAAGGGCAATCACCACATTCTTGACCACGCCACCAGAGGCTTCAACCTTAGCAACAGGCATTTCATCTGTCATCGGGCCTTCTATTTGATAGTCGACCACAAACAAACGTCTTGGCGTCGCCTTAGCGATATCGGCACGACCACTGGCAGAACGAGATACAGATACGGCGCCGACTTTGGCAGCCGGTTCTTCACCCCAGCTCATGCGATAAGCAAAATGAAACTCACTGCCGGCAGGAATGGGCTGACGCGGTTTCCAGTAGCTAACAATGTTGTCATGAATTTCAGACTCTGTCGGAATTTCAGTCAACACCACTGAACCTTGCCCCCAATTACCCACAGGCTCAATCCATAGGCTTGGGCGACGTTCGTAATTGGCTTCTAAATCTTGATATGACGCATAGTCACGCTCTCGTTGGATCAAACCAAATCCCTGAGGCGAGTTATCAGAAAACGCACTGACTTGTAATTGACGTGGATTCGCCAATGGGCGCCACAAATGCTCACCCCGACCATTTAACATCAATAGACCATCAGAATCATGGACTTCAGGCCTAAAATCATCGGTGTCGTGACGGCCATTAAGCGAATGTAAGAACATGCTAGTGCTTGGTGCCAAACCGACTTTGCTCAGCTCAACTCGAGGAAACAGTGTCGCTTCAACATCAATCAAGGTGTTATCACCGGGACGGACAGAGAAAGTATAGGCACCTGCTACGCTTGGGCTATCTAACAAGGCATGCACAACAATCAAATTGCTGTCATTCTGTGGACGCTCAACCCAGAAGGAACGAAATATCGGGAATTCTTCCCCTTCAGCGTCAGCGGTTTTTAATGCTAACCCACGGGAAGATAAACCATAGGCGTTTCCTTTACCTAGCGCGCGAAAATAACTCGCACCTTGGAATACCATAAGCTCGTCAAATACGCCGTTGGTATTGAGTTGGTTATGAATACGGAATCCTGAGTAGCCAATGTCATCATTAGGCAGCGCTTGGGTAATGACTTCACCCGCGGTGAAGTACTTAGGCTCATAAGCCAAGTGCGTTGCACTCTGACCTTCAACTATCGCAATCTCGATCAGATCTTGAAAATAAAAGCCTCGGTGGAACATTTGCATTTGAAAAGGCACCCCCTGATCACGCCAAATTGACGCAGTCGGGTTAAAACGAATATCTCGGTATTCATCGTATGACAATTTAGCGAGGCCTGGCGGTAAAGGATCTTTAAGGGCCACATAGGGTTTCGCTGCCAAACGTTTTGCAATTTTCACGACAGTTTCGCTATCAAAAGCGCCTGTCTTAGTAAATCTTATTTGATTTTTTGTCGCAGGCTGAGAAGTGACTTTAGGCGGAATAACCACAGGAGTCTCGGCGGGTTTAGTCTCTACAGCGTACGCGACACCAGAAAGGGCGACAACAGCGCCTAGCGTCAGTGAACAAATGAGTGACGAATAAGGTTTGGACGATGAGCAACGCAACAAGCTAACCATAGATAGGTAACCTAAAAAATAAACTAAGAAATCAATGTTTTTTATGTATGTAATGCACTTTTTTTCACGCTTATCTGAGAATGAAAAAAACCGTTGCTTACATATCGCGAAAGATATCAGAAGGAGAAAAAAACGCATAAATAAAGATGCAGTTAACTCCTTATATACAATACTATTTGAGAATAAGTTTATACTCAAATGAAATATAAAAGTAACATTATCATGCTTATTTCTGTTTTGAAAGTTACAAAAGCCAATTAAGTGATCCAAATGCTACATTTTTGAAAGTAAAATGAGTCTTTTTAAGCATAAGTTCAGTGTGGATGATCTTAGTTAAAATATGGCAATAAGCGAATCAATCCCTTGGTAGGCCTACGTCTTATGTCAAGTACAGCGAACCATCACACACATATTCGCAACACAAATGCATCAAAACCACTGAGGGAAACGACGGCGCGGTTTTAACATTTCATTGCCTGAACTATTTGGGTAGAAAAAGGGTCACAGAAAGTCCTCCTTGCTCCCTAGGTGCTATCACTAAACGGCCTTGGTGCAATTCAATGATGTGATGACAAATCGACAAACCTAAACCGGCGCCTAAACCTTGGTTTTCATTCACACGATAAAAACGTTCTGTGGCATTGGTAATCTGCGCCGCTGTCATGCCTTGGCCTCGGTCGGCGACACAAATACAGATTTCATCATCCAAAGCATGAGCCGACACCGAAATCTCTGATTCCTGTGGACTGTATTTACAGGCATTTTCAATAATATTTTTCAGTACAAGTAGCAAATAAAAACGATCACAGGTCACAGTGAGATGGGCTGCGATATCGAGATGCCATTCATAATCGGTGATTTGTGGCATTAATTGATTAAGCGCATCTTCGACCATAGGTAAAATAGCGTGGGATGACACATTAAGCTCATTAATCGAATCCACCCTTGCTAATACGAGTAATTGTTCCACTGTATGACTCATGTGCACCACACCCGCATCGATCGCAGCTAAATGGAATTTCTGCTGCGGATCATCTGCAATCAAGCTCTCTAAGCCATGTTGATGTAATTTAATCACCGATAATGGCGTTTTAAGCTCATGGGCAGCATCAGCGCTAAAGCGACGCTCACGGGCGATAAAGCGCGCAATACTATTGATATATAAGTTCAATGCGTGGCGAACAGGGACTAATTCTTTAGGCAATGACATAGTCAACGGGGTCAAATCGTTGGGCGCCCGTCCAATTAATTCTCTTTCAAAGGTTTTTAATGGCCGAAACAAGAGATAAAACAAGAAGCTAACAATAATTAATGTTAAAGGCACTACCAGCAAGGGCACGATAACGGCATTATGCATGATTTGCGATACAAGCTCTTGGCGGACTTCATCCTGCTGAGCGGTGACAATCCAAACATGATTTTTGACCGAAAAAAAACTGAACACATGCCAAAGCTCTCCATCGAACACGGCCTTATGATAACCTGGTTCGAATTGACTGATTGGTTGATGACCAATATTATCCGATAACACTAAGGCTTCACCCGCCTCACTCCAGATTTGAAACGCCAATTTATGCTCATAGGCCAGTTTCAGCGCATCGGCCTTTTCGGCAAAGGAACTGATCTGGCTATCGGGAACTTGGAGCACTTGGGGTATGAGGAGATCCGAAGCTGTTGTATTGGGTTCAGTATGATAGAACAACTCCAACATTTTAGCGGTTTGGAGCATTTGCGCATCGAAGAGTTCTTCTATTTGATGCTTAGCATCGCGAGTACTCAACCAGCTAGACACAGCGACAGATACTGAAATACCTGACAAAATTAATAATGTCAGTACCAAACGCAGTGAATACACATCTAGCCCCTTTAATCGAATCACTTCTTTTTCCTAACGAATTATGCTTCAAGCCATCACGACGTTATCAATACCCACAAACGTGGAGCTTGTCACTTAACTCTTCAAATTAATTTATTTCAATCAAGGTATAGCCTACTCCACGCACGGTTTTGATTAATTCATTGACAAGTTTTTTTCGCAGATGATGGATATGCACTTCTATTGAATTACTGCCGACTTCATCCCAGCCGTAGGTTAACTGTTCTAACTGGCTGCGGGTCAATACCCGCCCTGCCGACTGAGCGAGTTCGAGTAGTAATTGAAATTCACGCCGTGAAAGCAGCACATTTTGATCGCGAAAGGTCACTTCACGGGTCGTTAAATCAATGCAAAGCGCACCAATAATCAAACTGTTGTGATCGAGCCCATACTGACGTCTGACGATGGCACGAATGCGCGCGGCTAATTCACGCACATCAAAAGGTTTACCGAGATAATCATCGGCGCCCATGTCTAAACATTCGAGCTTAGTGTCAAAATCCGTATTGGCCGTGAGGACTATTGTGGGAATTGACACGCCCTGCTGACGCCAAGCTTTAAGCAACGCTTTACCATTACCGTCAGGCAATCCCAGATCGAGCACTATGGCACTGAAGCTTTCATTTTTAACCCCCAGCAAGGCTTGCTGATAACTATTAAGGTGATCAACTTGCATGCCCAGCTTCGCCAAACTCAAGCAAACTCCTTGGGCTCATAACTCATTGTCTTCAACCAACATAATACGCATTCAATGTCCTTAACTGAGCCCTAACGGAAAATACTGAACTTAACATCTTGTTGCTGTAAAAAATCTTCCGCGTCTCTCCCCTGCAGCATAGCCATAGTGGCGAGCATACCCGCAGTCACGCAGTTGGGCCCTAACACCGTCACAGAGCGCGGCGCATGGATAACGGGATAGCCAGTGCGTGGGTCGACAATATGGCCGTAACGCTTTCCATCGACTTCAAAAAATCGCCGCGTATCGCCACTGGTCGCTAATGCACCCTGACTAATCGCCAGTACACTCGCAGCGTGGTCAAGGTGTCGTGGATCTTCAATTCCCACTTGCCATGGCGTCACTTTGGACACGGGACACGCGATATCACCGCCAAAATTCACTAGCACTGGAATGTCTGGATAACATTCGGCTAACTCATAGGCGACGCTGTCGACCGCATATTCTTTTGCGATACCACCAAAATCCAATTTCATACCTGTTGGCATCTCAATATGACGCGAATCAAACTCGATACGCTCAAACCCCACTAAGGCTTTCGCGGCCAGTATGCGGCCATGTTCGGGCAATTGGGCTTTGGGATCAAAGCGCCACAGCTCCATTAACGGCCCAGCAGAAATATCAAAGAGTCCATCACTGAGCTGAAAACATTGTTTAGCAAAAGCCAATAACTGCCAGGTTTCTTCATCGATAAGCTGCTGATGACCATTGGCATGGTTTAGTTGCCACAGACAATTCTGCGCGATAAAGCGACTGTACTTATGTTCGATACGCAGTGCCTCAGTGACAGCCATATCCAACATAGCGTCTGCAATATCGAGTTGATCACATGCGATGAGTATTTCACAGGGACTCGCCATGGCCCTAAATTCGCCCACATAACCCCAATCACGGCGCTGCAACGAATAAGGTACGGTCTTTAGGGACGATGTCGACATCATAAATCACCTCTTCACATGGCATCCCACTGGGATTTTGATTGAATAAGTTCAGGGGTAAATTGAGTATGGGTCGCTAAGCTACCCATACAGTTTAACGCCTTGCTATCTGAGTCAGTAGCATTATTTCGTATTAAAAAGAATAACTAAACTGTACTGTAATGGCCTTCTGAGTCGGAAATAGATCGAAGTTTTGCAGCTCTCCAGGAATCGTAGCGCCGTTATTTTTCGGATCCTGTTGGTAATACTCTAAGCGATACGACATTTCATGACCGCCCGATAATCTATGGCCAAATTTAACCCCAATCGTATAAGCCGACATATCACCGATACGATAATCGGCACTGGCAAACTCAGGCAATGGCGTATCTGCCATCAAGAAAGGTTGATAGAAGTTAGCTGCTGTTTGTTGGTAATAGCGCAGATGTAATTGACCATAGAAGTTGCCGGTAAAGTAATACCGATAATGGGTTTCTAAGGTATGTGATGTGAGGTCCCAGTCATCGGTATTATAACGATAGGAAAAATCCACCACACCCGCATCTAATGCGCCTTTGGTCATCACGTAAAAACTGTGCTTCAAGCGCGAATCAGGGCGGCTTTCATACAATAAATCCTGAGTAATGCCGTTGTTATCCACCACACTGAGCACCTTGTAGGGATCAGTTAAATAGCCATTCACACTCGACAAGCCGTAATTGGCTTGCAACAACCAGCGCTGACTAAGCACTTGGGTGATACCTAACATCACATCCGCGGTCTGCTTATTATCACTGCCACCTTGACGGGTCGCATCGAATGCGCTGCGATAAGCTTCCTCACTGGTGAAGTTATCGCGAATGACCATCGAAGATAAATCTACCGGACGACCGCCAACGGGGTCAACCACATCGAAACTATAAGCCGTACCTAAAAATAAAGTGGTGTTGTCTTTATTAAACCCTCGCTCAATTCCGGCATTGATGCCCATTGACATATAATCAAACTCTTTCGAGCCATATGCGCCAACATTGAGTTTCCAATCTGGTGTTAGCACTTCACTCCAACCGACATTGGCTTGTACGCGAGTATCGTGAAAGGAGTCATCTAACGGCGTGTCACCTGCTGAAACTTGATATTGACCATTACCAGATGGTCGCGTAAAAGTTTGGCTGGTACTTTGGGCCACGGCGCCCGATGCTGAAGGCCCCGTTAGACTGTCAACCACGACTTTGAGATCCAGCACACTGTCATCGCCAAAGGCTTTTTGCGCTGTGCCTATGGCTTCGATGGCTTGTACTCTATCTTGCTCACCGTAATACATTAACGCAGCATCGATGTTCCAGTCGTCAGCTTTTTTAGATAATTCAGTCGCATGCCCACTTGTTGCAAACAGTCCACAACTGGCTAATGCGAGAGCACCCGCTATCTGCTTCGATTGTCTTGTCTTTATTTGATTCTTTTTTTGGGTCATATCTGACAACACCTGTAGGTCATTTCCATCTATTCAATACCGCGGGTATTTCGCCCCAGATTTTAGAACATCTGCTCGTCACATTTGCTTGAGTACGTCTGTTCATTACATCTGTGCGTTACATTTATTCGTTACATCTCAGGGCAAATAACACCAACGGAGAGTTTAGTTACAGCCACATCCGCCACCGGCAAATGCACGACCGCCGCTACTGCCTTCTTTACTAAAATAAATATGATCATCAAGCGCCAGATCGAGCTTTTCGCTGTCGAGCGCCATATCGCTGCGGGCCAACTGCCCTTTCTCCCACGGCTGCACTCCCAAACTTGAACATCCACTCAAACCTATGATGATCATTGCTGCGACGAATACTGCTTTAAACATACATTACTCCTTCAGTAAATTGACGAGTTCTTGCTCGTAGTCAGCGGTTTTATCGGCATAAAAACCAGCATGTTGCTGCACTAACTCACCTTGGCGATTGAACATAAAACTGCTTGGCATACCGAGTAAATCAAAACTGCGAGCGACATCCCCTTCAGGATTAAAGCGCACGGCAAACTGAGCAGGGACTTGTTTTAAGAATTCCTGGGCTAACTCGTTATCTGTATCTAGGTTGATTGCCACAACCACTAAACCCTGATCATGGTATTTTTTGTGCATTTCATTCATCCAAGGAAACGATTTACGGCAAGGGCCACACCAGGATGCCCAAAAATCGACATAGACGACTTTGCCTGTAAATTCAGTCAGAGAAACCGCCTGATTGTGCTCGTTAATCACTTGATGCTGCAATGATGGCGCCGCCTGTACTACACCCGCCATCATTAAGCCAAACAACCACACCATTTTCTTCATACAAGCCTCCTAGGTAACCATTACAACCAATTTATTAAAATTATCTTAAGGTTTTCTTAAAGAGAACAGACAGCAAGGCATTCAGAGCAAAACAGCCATGTGTGACATTTTGTCCCAATTGATAAATAAAAGACGATCTGAGTCGCGTTAATTTAATCTCGCGCACTGCTCGCTCTCGCTTTTCACAAAAGCATGATCTACATCAACAATTTCAGCCGCGCCACTGACTAGACTCGAGGTAGAAAATATGCGGAACTTTTGCCATTTACACCTAATTACACCTAAACAACAAAAAAGGTTGAACCATGGACACACATGCAGCCCTATATGAACAGGGGAAGGCTCGTTTAGATGCGTTACGCCAATTCGCTCCCCGTCAACAACACTCGCTGATTGAGAAAATGCAACAGCACGGCATTAGTCGCCGTGATTTTATGAAGTGGAGTGCCATGGTGACGAGCATGCTCGCATTACCCCTCCCCTTTAGTAATTTAGTG
>JBOFUF010000097.1:0-6324 GCA_051652445.1 Shewanella sp. | reverse complement strand
ATGCTGGTGGAATGTTTATCTGTAGGTCGTGGTATCACTCTGCCGTCAAACTCAGCCGGTGGCGTAAAAACCGCAGCGCTGGCAACCGGAGCTTATGCGCGTATTCGCCGCCAATTTAAATTGCCTATCGGCAAACTTGAAGGCATCGAAGAGCCAATGGCACGCATCGGCGGTAACGCTTATCTGATGGATGCGGTGACCACGTTAACCACCACCAGTATCGACTTAGGTGAAAAGCCGTCGGTTATCTCTGCGATTGTGAAATATCACTTGACCGACAGAATGCAGAAATGCGTTATCGATGCCATGGATATTCACGGCGGTAAAGGGGTATGTCTTGGCCCGAATAACTATTTAGGCCGTGGCTACCAAGCTGCGCCTATTGCGATTACCGTTGAAGGCGCAAACATCCTCACCCGTTCGATGATCATCTACGGTCAAGGCGCAATTCGTTGCCATCCGTATGTGCTCGCCGAAATGGAGTCCGCATTTGATAACGAATCTGGACAAGGTTTAGCTAACTTTGATGCGGCCATCTTTGGTCACATCGGTTTTGCCACCAGCAACTTTATCCGTAGTTTCTGGTTAGGTCTGACATCAAGCCGTTTCTCTAACGCACCTTATTCAGATAAAACCAAACGTTATTATCAACAGATGAACCGTTTCAGTGCCAACCTTGCCCTGCTCTCTGACTTAGCCATGGCAACCTTAGGTGGTAATCTTAAACGTAAAGAACGTATCTCTGCCCGATTAGGTGACTTACTGAGTCAGCTTTATCTGGCATCAGCCACGCTGAAACGCTATGAAGATGAAGGCCGTCAAACTGACGATTTACCACTCGTGCAATGGGCGGTTGAAGATGCGTTGCACAAGTTACAAACCTCTTTAGATGACTTGCTGGATAACTTCCCTATGGGTCTTGGCGGCGCGTTACGCGTGGTGATATTCCCATTCGGTCGTCCACTAAAACGCCCAAGTGATGTGTTAGATCACAAAGTCGCTAAGATCATGCAAACACCGTGTGAAAGCCGTGACCGTTTAGGTAAAGGCCAATTCTGGACCAACTCAGAGCACAATGCTGTGGGTATCCAAGAGCAAACGCTACTCGACATCATCGCTGCTGAGCCTTTATACGACAAAGTCTGTAAAGCGAGTGGCAAACGTTTACCTTTCATGTGGTTAGATAAAATTGCCGCAGAAGGTAAAGCCCTAGGTGTATTAAGCGACAATGAAGTTAACTTACTAGAAAGAGCTGAAATTGGCCGTATGAAGTCAATTAATGTTGATGACTTTGACCCAGCCGAACTGTGTGCAGAAGTGGTCTCTACCACCTCACAAGAACGCGCTGCATAATCGACTCAACAAGATTCAAATCGATAAAAAAGGAGGCTAATTAGCCTCCTTTTTATTTCGATGGTTTCAACAGAAACTCACACCTTGAAACTCACGCTTTAGCACTCATCCAGCCTTAACAGCCTTCATCACTCAGGTCTTCAAAGTACCAGTAACCTAGGTTCACCCACTCGGTAAGCTGAGTGAGCAAATCGGCATTGGCTAACCAGGGGGCCAAAGCGGTGTTATCTAACTGATTGCAATCACACAGGAGTGGGATCAACCCAGTCAATTCCGCAGAGAGCTGATACTTATCACCATTAATATAAACAACGCCTTGTCCTACATTAATATCAAAATACAAACAACGCAGTCCGCCAAGGCGGATCAGCGGCTGCTCATCGAGCCAAGCGAGCACTTCGCTTTGAGTAATGTCCAATGGCTCATCGGGTAAATCGAGGGCGCACTTTGACTGAGTTAAATAGCGGCCCGAAAACTCGCTAACCAGTTCATCGGTCAACATATCAGTCAGTTGCGTGCGTAACCGTGCTAAATCGCGATTATCGACACAACCACTGCGCGTTGTCAGCTCGCGGTCTGGATCTTCAATCTGCTGTGCGCCTAAATCTTGCTCAGATAGGTGATCAGCCAAAGCATTTACCATATCTTTAGCAGATGAGGTGCGATAACCTACTGAAAAACTTAAAGACTGCTCTAAAGTTATGCCGTCATGGGGAAATCCTGGTGGAATATAGAGGATGTCACCGGGCAATAACTCAGTATCAATAATGGGTTCAAACGCTTCGGTGTGCAGCAAAGCAGGATGGGCGGCGAATTCTTTATGTGGCCCCAGATCGCCAACGCGCCAACGGCGACGTCCCGAACCTTGGCAAATAAACACATCATAAAGATCAATATGCGGCCCCACGCCACCGCCAGGAGTGGCAAAACTCACCATCACATCATCTAAACGCCAGCGAGGAATAAAATCAAAGCATTGGATCAACGCTTCTGCATCCGGCAACCAGTTATTGAGTGCTTGGACTATTAGGGTCCAGTCTCGTTCACCTAAGTGATCGTAGGAATCGAACGGACCGAACTCCGCCTGCCATTGGCCTGCTTGTTGGTACACCCGACGAGACTCCACCAGGTCATCCATCGCCAACCCGGCTAACGCTTCTGGCGAGATTAAATCTTGAAAATGTTTAAATCCTTGGCGAATAACTAAGGGTTTTTTCTGCCAATATTCTGCTAGAAATTGCGCGGGCGTTAAGCCATTAATATCAAGTTGCATGGAGTGCTCACAAACCAAACCGTTATAATAGGTCAAATTTTATCATGAAGCGACTTGAAGAAAGCTCGACAGGATCAATAAAGCAATAAGTCTTTTGTCATGACAGATGTAATAGTGAATTTACTAACGTATTGAATTACAATCGGCTTATCTAAAGGCATTATCTAGTCAAAGACGTTAATGCTGATACATCATTGACAGAGTCCACGTAAAATCTATGCCTATATCTGCTGCTAACACTTTGGTCGTCCTCGATTTTGAAACCACAGGTCTTTCGCCTAATCAAGGGGATCGCGCGATTGAAATCGGCGCAGTGCTGATTGAAAACGGCGTGATCACCCAAAGGTTTTCCGAATTGATGAACCCAGGGTTTAAAATAAGTCGCTTTATTGAAGACTACACAGGGATCAGTAATCAAATGCTTCAGCATGCATCACCCTGCAATGAAGTCATGGCACGTTTTGCGGACTTTATCGCCGATCACAATCTAGTCGCCCATAATGCGGCATTCGATCAACGCTTTTTAGATGCCGAGTTTGCCCAAATTAATCATCGTTATCTTGGGCAATTTGGCTGCTCTTTGCTGGTAGCACGACGTTTATATCAAGCAGCACCGAATCATCAGCTAGGTACATTAGTGCGCTATAAACAATTACCGTCTGATGGGACCTTTCACCGCGCTTTAGCCGATGCCGAAATGACGGGTCATTTATGGCTCGCGATGTTAACTGATCTCAAGCAAGACTTCGGCCTTTGTTCACCAACCTTTGAATTACTGCAAAAGCTCGCGAAGAAAACCAAAGCAGAAGTGCCAAAATTTTTACGTCAATATGCGGTTAAATAATGCTAAACAATAGGGATATCGGTTTTGTTTCCATCAATAAGGCTAATGCACTCAAAGTGTGTCTCTTTTGCTATCAATACTCTAGCCGCATTGTAACCTGCATTTTCTGTACTAATGGCTGACACTTGGTAGCTAGGTTGGTTGGGGCGACAGCAATTTTTGCCATTTGCACGCCTTCACATGAACTTAGTTTGTGTCGATACAAAAACAGTTCGAAACACTGGTATCGACGAATGCATTAACATTCGTCTTATATTAGGTCTCCGACTTAAATGCCAAGCTGATCGAGCAAATCATCGGCTTCATTATCAATGCTGCGAGTCGCAATTGCAGGTTTATCGGCCATGTTAACCAAAGGCGAAACATTCGATGTTGAGTCTTTATTCCCTCCAATCGTACTATGTTGCGCTAATAGGCTATCAGGATCGAATTCTTCATCGTAGACAAATTCATCTAAGCGAGTGAATTCTGTTTTGTCCATCGCAAACTCGAGGTAGAAAATATGGTTGTTTTCAGTTCTAAACGACACTCTACGGGCAACCGCATCGTCTAAGTTAGCGTCGATCGATATGGTTAACTCTTTATTAATTGTCAACATTTTTGGCTGACTTTGGCTTATCGAGGTCTGCAATTCTTTGGAAATTTTATTAATAAAATCGCCTAAGATTTGGTTCATCAGCTCACCCATCACGTTACTCACTTCATCGGAAGTATGCGAAAACGCGAGCTCAGACTCTGGCATGCCCATGTTCAGCATATAGCGACGGTAGATTTCAATCGCGGCAGAAGATGAAAAGTTGATCACCACTAGGCCAGAAAAACCGCCATCAAAAATTGAAAAACAACCCAGATCAGGTTTAAGACGAGTGCGCGCGATACTTTGTACCATACCTGCGTGGGTAACATTGCTGGCACTGGTGCTGGAGAGCACGTGGGCGACTGAGTGACATAATTTCAGTAAAATATCATCCGATGTTACGATAGTATTTGTGGTCATAATGGATTCTCAAACTGAAGAATGAGTTAATCTTGCGCGTAAAAGCATAAAAAATCAAAATTAAAACAATTGATTAACCTAATTTAACAAGGCAATATAATGACTATACAGATAACTTGTTGATATTAAATAGATCAGATGAAGCCCTCAACAAAAAATGGCATCTCTGCCTAAAAAACAGGGCGATCAGATCATAGAATCTAAAAACTAAGTTAAATATGAGCTCATCCACTATGTACGAAAAAACGGTCACTATTATCGCCAAACATGGCATTCATACTCGTCCTGCAGCCTTAATCGTAAAAGAAGCAAAAACATTTGAATGTGATGTCATGGTCGAATGCAATGGTAAGCAAGCCAGTGCTAAGAGTTTATTTAAGCTACAAACCTTAGGCCTATACTTGGGTGTTACTGTAAGAGTCTTTGCTGAAGGTGAACAAGCACAAGCGGCAGTAGATAAAGTATCCGAGCTGCTCATCAGCTTGAACTAGGTCTTTTAAACACTAAAACCCTCTGTTCGGCATTTTACTTGGGTATATAAAACGATACTTTACAAACTCAGCGTCTCTCAACTAGACTCACTATCGCTAACTGGCACGCTGTTCTGTGGTTAATTTAGGAAGGGATATGCCAATATTGGGGATTGCAGTGTCATCGGGAATTGCCTTTGGACAGACTCTTCACCTTACCCACATCGAACACCGCCTCGATTATCGCCCAATCCCCCAGTCTACCATTCCCCAGCAGCAGGGACTCGTTGCCAAAGCCTTGCAACAGTTGCAAAAACAGCTTACCTATAGCCAAGCTGCACTCGATAGTGCTTCAGAAAACTATCAGTTAATTGAAGCAGATTTATTGTTATTGAAAGACGATGAATTAATCGCGCAAGTGAACGATGCTATCGGCACCTTACAATTATCAGCGAGTGTGGCGGTCGAACGTATTTTTGCCCATCAAGCTGACGAATTGCAATCTCTAGATGATCCCTATTTAGCCAACCGAGCCCAGGATGTGCGCTGTTTAGGCAAAAGAGTCGTCGCTTCTATTCATGGTCATTTAAATCAAGGGCTAGAAAAACTTGATAAGCCCACGATCTTATTAGCTGAAGATTTAACCCCCGCCGAATTTGCCTTGCTACCAAGGAAAAACCTCTGCGGCATTGTCCTCAAAACCGGAGGTTTAACAAGCCATACGGCGATTTTAGCCAGAAGTGCTGGCATTCCTGCGCTCTTAAATTGTCAGTTTAATGTCGAGGCTATCCCTAATGGCACGCCCTTAGTACTTGATGCACTCAATGGTGAACTTTACGTTAATCCCAATCCCGATGAACAAGCAAGACTCAGCCTTACCTTTCACCAGGAACAAGCAAGACGTGTGGCACTTCAAACCTACAAAGAAGTACCAGCCCAAACCCAAGATGGTCATAGCGTTAGGCTTATGGCAAATGTCGGTAACCTCAACGATATCATTCGTGTCAACGATGTTGGCGCCGATGGTATAGGTTTATTCCGCACTGAATTTATGTTGATGGACGTCAGTATCCTGCCCGATGAAAAAGCCCAATACACCTTGTATTGTGATGCTCTACACGCGCTAGGGGGTAAAACCTTTACGATACGAACGTTAGATATAGGTGCAGATAAAGAACTGCCCTGCTTGTACCAAGAAATTGAAGATAATCCGGCCCTGGGACTACGTGGAATTCGTTATACCTTAGCGCACCCCGAGTTATTTAAAACCCAATTGAGGGCCATTCTTCGCGCCGCAAACCATGGTCCGATCCGTTTAATGTTCCCAATGATCAATCAAGTTGAAGAATTAGACCAAGTGTTTTCACTGATCACCCAGTGTCAATAT
>JBOFUF010000096.1:0-10001 GCA_051652445.1 Shewanella sp. | reverse complement strand
AAATCTTGTATTTCAGTGATCTCGACTAAGTGAGAGTGAAATCCTCTGGCTTGGCTCTTACCCATACTCTTACCCTCACGCTTACCCACACTCTGACCAAGCATATCCGTCGCGACATCAGTCCCTGCAAAGCTTAGCGTTGCGTCACTTGAGCAAACACAATCGATACAAGGTGCCATGGTCGTTGTGGTCACTTGAGCACTAAATTGCAGATGGGGATGATTCTCGGCTTCTTGCACACCATTGCCCGCATGTAACTGATGCGCACCAAAATTGGCGCCAGCAAATTGCAGCACGATAATGGCGATCAGTAGGGGCACTATTCGAGTAAAAAATGGCGTAGCGGTAGAATTCAAATATCACCTATAGCAACTAACGGGTAACGGGTAACGGATAACGGATAACGGATAACGGATAACGGATAACGGATAACGGAACATCTGACCGATATGATAACCATAAGTTCACAGCTCGCGAGCAAAGTCTTTCAAGCTGTGATCTCTACAGGTTAACGCTAACTTAAACACTCAGTACTTATTTAAACACCCAGTGCCAGTTTAAACACCCAGTGCTTATTTAAACACACAGTGCTTATTTAAACACACAGTGCTTAAGGTAATCAGCGACTTCGTTAGCCGTCTTATCGCCAGACGGCTTTTCTTTCATCTGCTTGCACCAAGCCTCACTGCCCACTTCGGGCGTACAGGCACTCAGTCCTGCAGCCAAAGCCAGTACTAATGCAATGGTGCTAGCCTTAGACACGGTTGATGTAGAACGAGCGCTTGATTTTAATAAAAACATTATTGATTCCTTATAAATACAACCTAGGTTAGTGGTGCGAACGCTTAGTGATCCAAGCGATCGCTTTAACTTTTTGTTCGAGTGGAAACCATGCCACTTCGCCCTGCATAAAAGGCCCAAGCAAGCGCACCGCATTTCCCACCCAATCAGGGCCGCCCACAAACACTAGGGCTTCAAAATTCGGCAATTGGACTTCACCACTGCCGGTGAGCGACTCAAATTCCCAGCCTTCGAGTAACACGTCCGCCTCAATATACAAGCAAACTTGGCCCCAGTCCGTACGATAATGCTTAATCGCGGGCTGTAAACGGGTCCGATAATCAGTGGAGGATAGTCGGCCACTGGCAAAAAGACTAATAACACCCTTAGCAATATCGGGTATTTGGCATAACATAGAGGCACTCCGAGTCGAGAACACTTTTGCCGCGACAATAGCCTTAACCAAGCTAACGGCAAAGAATGCGCCGATGATAACAAATCTATTGAAAAGCCATAAGTCATTATTGACGACTTCTCAATCCATGCTGGAAAAAGCCTAAGTTTGCCATGATAAAAATCTCAAACCGTGTGGAACTTCAGGAAAATGAAATCGAGTGGCAATTTATCCGCTCCAGTGGCGCAGGTGGCCAACATTTAAATAAAGTGTCCACCGCCGCGCAATTGATTTTCGATATTAACAGCTCATCATTACCTGAATTTTACCAAGAACGTTTGCTCAACAAGGCAGATCACCGCATCACTAAGAGCGGCAAGATCATCATTAAATGCCAAGCGAGTCGCAGCCAAGATGCCAACCGTCAAACGGCGTTAGCGCAATTTGTCGCCCTAGTTGCTAGCGTCGGCGAAGTGCAGAAGAAACGCATTCCTACCCGCGCCACTAAAGGCAGCCAAACGCGCCGATTAGACACCAAGAAACAAAAAGGGGCCACTAAGGCCATGCGTCAGCAGAAGAGTGACTATTAACTTAGATGATGGTTAACAGAAATGATCGTTAACTGAAATGACCGTCAATTCAGGCTATCGCTAACTCATGCATCAGAGACATAACCGCAATGGATTCCAGCCAACAATGGCACAGGATTTCAACGATATAATCAGCTCGCAGATGATCAGCTCGTACTTGTACGGCGGGTACACAATCGACTAACAGGTAATGCAAAATCGATTTGAACAGGTTAAGTTAGTGATCTATGTAAAACACTGAAATAAATTTATTCCAACTTTAATCCAGCATTAATCCCAAGGCATGCCGTGAAGGAAAGCGTAATGAGTCACAAAATTTTGCTCATCAATGGTCCCAATCTCAACCTCTTAGGTCGCCGCGAGCCCAGCGTTTACGGTCATCAGACCTTAGCCGACATAGTGGCGGAGTTAAACCAGCAGGCAAAGTTGGCAGGAGTCGAGCTTGAGCATATTCAGTCCAACGCCGAATTTGAGCTGATCAATGCCATTCATGCGACCGATGCCAAGATGATTATTATCAATCCTGCCGCCTTTACCCACACCAGCGTTGCCCTGCGTGATGCCTTACTTGGAGTGGCAATTCCGTTCTTTGAAGTGCATTTATCCAATGTGCACGCCCGTGAAGCCTTTCGCCACCATTCCTATTTTTCCGATAAGGCGATAGGTGTGATTTGCGGTTTCGGGGCGCAGGGTTATGAGTTTGCACTGGCGGCGGCCATTAAACAGCTTAACCTTTCGGCTTAATCGAGTAAGCCATCCTTATTCAGTCGCGTACTTTGAAAGGCAGCATTAACCGAGGTCACTATGATATTAATTACCGGCGCCAGCAGTGGCTTAGGCGCAGCACTCGCATCGCGCTACGCCAAAGAGAATGAACCGCTGACACTCACAGGCCGCCATACCGAGCGCCTGCAAACTGTCGCCAATGCGTTAACGCCATTTTCCAACAAAACGATCGCCGCGATCGCCGCCGATCTCGCCAGTGAATCGAGTCTTGAGGCCCTGTTCGATGGTCTGACGCAAGCCCCGAAAACCGTGTTCCACTGCGCGGGCAGCGGCTACTTTGGCGCGATTGAAACCCAAGGGGCAAGCGATATCCAAAGCCTGCTCAATAACAATGTCACTTCGACGATTTTGTTAGTGCGCGAGCTCGTGAAACGCTATAAAGATCAAGCCGTCACTGTGGTTGTGGTTATGTCCACCGCAGCACTGGCCGCCAAGGCGGGAGAATCCACTTACTGCGCGGCAAAATGGGCGGTGCGGGGATTTATCGAGTCAGTGCGATTAGAGCTTAAACAAAGCCCAATGAAGTTGATTGCCGTGTATCCCGGCGGCATGGACACAGGCTTTTGGCCTAGTAGCGGTAAGGCTTTAGATACCTCAAGCTTTATGTCCGCCGATGAAGCGGCTGGCATGATTAAACAAGCGTTAGTCGCCACAGAGCATGGCTATATCGCCGATATCACCCTACAAAGGCGTTAACCCAAATACTCGCAACCGCCAGCGCCAGCACATAAACACTCGTGGCATCACTCAGCATGACAGTCTCACCATGACACTCTCACCATGACACTCTCACTACTACATGCTCACCACTACATGCTCACCACTACACACTCACCACTCAATTGGAGTCCACTCTGGCGCGCCAATTGAGTGGTCATTGACCTAATGTAAAACTATCTGACTCACTGTTCTTGATAGGTTTGACTGTTCCAGTCGTAGGCATAAAGCGTACCTTGCCACTCGTAAAGTGTACGGCCATCGCGCTGCACAACTCTGGCATTGCTCGGCAAGCTAGACACACTGTGCGCTGCGCGTGGGCGCGGAGTTACCGCTGTTGTGCCTGTGGGGTTACTCGTTTGCGACACCCGTTGCCCAGTCGTTTGTCCCGTCAGATGAGTCGGCATGCTCGACACCATACGGCCGTCACTGGCAGAATATTGCATACTGGTTGTTACCCGCACAGGCGCAGAAATGGCCACCGGCTCATCGTCATAGCGCATAGGAATCGACAAGCCTATGCCCGAATAAGGCGAATTCCAATAATCTCGAGCATAAGTATCCCCCGTATTCGTATTCCAACCCCAATCATTATTCCAATGGGTGTTTGCACCATAACCAACATTCCACCCCGTAGCGAGCCCTAACCCTAAAACCCAAGGGTAATAAGCTCGGTAGTCGGGACGATGGTGTCGATGACGGTTGTCGTAGCGATTGTCATGACGATTGCTGTAACGGTTGTTGTAATGGTTGTCATGACGATTGTTGTAATGGCTATCGCCACGGCTGCGGCTATCAGGATGGCTGTAGCGCTCGCCTTGATCCACATAGCCTCGATTGCCCGCCACCACAGTCGGCACACTGAGCGCGATCAAGAGTGATATGCCCATAATAAGCGATAAAACCAAGCGAGTTAACTGAGGTTGAAAACACTTTTGTTGATAAAACCTTACAGAGATATTCATATTAACCTCAAAATAAAGCGCGCAAGCGAGATCGAACACAACTTACAAGCCGTCATTTTACGCTTCCTAAGCTTGAATATCACTGAATTGGTTAACCATAAAACATAAAAATGTTATAGTGCACGCCACACGGATTTTCATTGCAGAGGCTATTTCCAAATGAGTTTTAAGGATTTACGCAGCTTTATAGATCACTTAGAAGCCAAGGGCGAGCTCAAACGTATTCGCTACCCAGTCGATCCCCATCTAGAAATGACCGAGATCGCCGACCGCGTATTACGTGCCCAAGGCCCTGCGCTGTTATTTGAAAATCCGAAAAATCATCACATGCCCGTGCTGGTAAATCTATTCGGTACCCCAAAACGTGTGGCGATGGCGCTGGGTAAAAATGACCCTTTAGCCCTGCGCGAAGTCGGTGAACTGCTGGCCTTTTTAAAAGAACCCGAACCACCACGGGGTTTTAAAGACGCGATAGCTAAAATCCCTATGTTCAAGCAAGCCTTGAATATGCCGCCAAAGACAGTGCGTAATCCGCCTTGCCAACAAATCATCAAAACTGGCGATGAGGTCGATTTAACCCAATTGCCCATTCAGCATTGCTGGCCTGGCGATGTTGCGCCACTGGTGACGTGGGGCTTAACCATCACCAAAGGCCCGCATAAAAGTCGTCAGAATTTAGGCATTTATCGCCAACAGTTACTGGGTAAAAACAAGCTGATCATGCGGTGGTTATCCCACCGTGGCGGCGCGCTCGATTTTGCTGATTTTAAACAACAATGCCCCGGTGAGCGTTATCCGGTTGTGGTCGCACTTGGCGCCGATCCTGTGACCATTTTAGGTGCCGTCACCCCAGTCCCCGATTCCATGAGCGAATATGCTTTTGCCGGTTTACTGCGGGGCGAGCGCACGGAAGTGTGCAAGGCATTAAGCTGCGACTTAGAAGTCCCTGCCACCAGTGAAATCATCCTCGAAGGCTATATCGATCCTGAGGAACTGGCGGAAGAAGGCCCCTACGGCGATCACACGGGTTACTATAACGAAACCGATAAGTTTCCGGTATTTACCGTGACTCACATCACGCAGCGTAAAGACGCCATCTACCACAGCACTTACACTGGCCGTCCACCGGATGAGCCCGCCATGCTGGGGGTAGCATTAAACGAAGTGTTTGTGCCGATTTTGCGTAAGCAATATCCTGAGATCGTTGATTTTTATCTGCCGCCTGAGGGGTGTTCGTACCGCATGGCAGTGATCTCCATTCGCAAACAATATCCGGGGCACGCCAAACGGGTAATGATGGGCGCGTGGTCTTTCCTGCGCCAATTTATGTACACTAAGTTTATTGTCATCGTCGATGAAGATGTGAACTGTCGCGACTGGCAGGATGTGATCTGGGCGATCACCACCCGCATGGACCCTAAACGCGATACCGTGATGATCGAAAACACCCCCATCGACTACCTCGATTTTGCCTCACCCGTCGCAGGCTTAGGCTCAAAAATGGGCCTCGATGCCACCAATAAGTGGGAAGGCGAAACCCAGCGTGAGTGGGGCACGCCGATCGTGATGGACCCTACTGTTAAACAAAAAATCGACTCAATCTGGGATGAGTTAGGCATAGATGACACCCCAACCCTATAATGCAGCTTAAGCGATGACTCAAGTACCGAATTAAGCCAAGAAAATAGGCCGCTAACGGCCCTAATGCGCACCTAGACACATACTGCTGAAGAAAGGTGCAAAGGAAGTTTGATGAAAACCATACGTTGTAAGATAGAGAAAGTTAACCCCCTTAACGATACCGTATATCAAGTATTGTTAAGGCCTGAAACCGCCTTCGATTTCCAAGCGGGACAATACTTATGTGTTGTCATGGGTGAAAAAGATAAACGCCCCTTCTCTATTGCATCAGCGCCCAACGCCGAGCTTATTGAGCTACACATTGGCGCTGCCGTCTGCGAAAGCTACCCCATGCAAGTGGTCGAGCGCCTGAAAGCCTGCGCTATTGATGGCAGCACTATCGACATCGAAGCTCCTGCCGGTGAAGCCCATCTGCGTCACGAAAGCATTCGCCCTCGCCTATTAATCGCCGGCGGCACGGGCTTCTCTTACATTAAGAGTATCGTCGAGCACCAAATCGCCCTCGGCCAACAGGTTGAAACAATGCTGTATTGGGGTTGTCGCACCCAAGATGCCATGTACTTTGAAACCATCGCCCGCCAATGGCACGACGCTCACCCTTGGTTGCACTTTATCCCCGTCATCGAAGAAGCCTCAACCAACTGGCAAGGTAAAACCGCCAATCTGTTAGCGCAAATTAAGCAAGATTTTATCAGCTTAAATGGCTACGACATCTACATCGCCGGCCGTTTCGGCATGGTGGGTGCCGCACTGGAAATCTTCCGCGAGATGGGTGTAGAAGAAGCGCATCTCTACGGTGATGCGTTCGCGTTTATCAAATAACGCGATAATTTGTATGCGGATTGTCTCGCATAGCCACAAAGGCTAATTGGCCTATAACAAACCCCATTTTTTACTGGGGTTTATTATTTTTATGGCTCTAACGAATGCTAGGAATATCGACGTTAAAGCTTTCCAAACTTCGTTTGGATCAACAGCAATCCCCTCTTGGAACTCCCTTACCGAATAACCGCCATGTTTAACAGCCAGTTGGCCATCCATGGATCTCGTTCATAACGCTGCTGCGCAGCACTCACCCTAGCGAAGTGACATACATTGATTACTCGCCTTGGTCTTATGAATAAATGGCTATCGCTTCCAAGGGATCGTGAACTTCTGTCGCAACTGTGCGAGCGATTAATCCCCAAAAATCTGTGCCTGCCCTGTCTTTTTAGGGGCCTGTCTTTTTAGGATTCAGTGTCTTGGCTATAAATAATAAACAGTACGATTTGAGTGGCACCATTAAGCACATGGGTGTATTACGCGAATGAAACCAGAACAACTCATCTTATCGCGCAAGCCATTAGCACGGTAAAACAAAACCCAAACCAAGACTTGCTTGATTTGGGTTTTAGCCAACAACGGTGTGTTTACGCCAGATGATACCTGACTGAAGAATTACAGCGAGAGGATCACGCTAGCGATCGCGGCGCTCATCAGGTTAGCGAGTACACCGGCGCCTATGGCCAGAAAACCATGACGAGCGATAAATTCACGCCGTTCTGGCACCATACTGCCTAAGCCACCAATCAAAATCGCCATAGTCGAAATGTTAGCAAAACCACATAACGCGAAAGTCACAACGGCCTGAGAGTGAGCACTGAGCTGGTCTTCAATCTTCATTAATTGAATAAAAGCAACAAATTCATTCACTACCACTTTTTGGCCTATAAGTGAGCCCGCGGTGATCGCTTCGTGCCAAGGAATTCCTAGTAGCCAAGCCACTGGAGCAAACAGATAACCCAGTAACAATTCAAAACTTAAACTATAACCAAACCAATTCCCTACCGCACCTAACATGCCATTCAGCAAAGCAATAACGCTGATAAAGGCCAGCAGTGTCGCGCCTACACTCACCGCAATACGCATGCCTGACATTGCGCCATCGGCTAACGCTTCAACCACATTGGTGGCGCGTGGCAACACAACTGACGTGATTTCATCGCGAGTGTTGTTATCATTGTCGCCCGGCGGCACTAGGATTTTTGCCATCAATAGACCCGCTGGTGCTGACATAAAGGCCGCGGCGATCAAAAAGTTTAGATCAACTCCCAGCGCCGCGTATCCCACCAATGTTCCACCAGCAACCGAGGCTAAACCGCAACTCATCACTGCAAATAATTGCGAATCGCTCATGTTTTTCAGATAGGGTTTGATCACCAGCGGCGCTTCAATCATACCCACAAAAATGTTTGCCGTAGCGGAGAGCGATTCGGCACGACCTGTACCAAGTAAGCGCTGCAACCCTCCTCCAATAATGTTGATCACCTTCGGCATTAGACCAATATGGTACAAGGCCGAAATCAGTGCGGAGAAAAAGATGATGATACCTAAAACATTGATAGCAAATACGAAGCCGGTTTTGCCGTTGCCAAGATCGCCAAACAGAAAACTAATCCCTTCGTTGCCGTAGGCGATCACGCTCGATACACCTGCGGTAACCGATTGCAATACTGCCTTACCCGCAGGGACGTAGAGCACTAACAGTGCAAATAAGATTTGTAAGCCTAGGGCTAACAGCACTGTACGGTAGGGAATGTTCTTGCGGTTCACTGACAGTAACCAAGCAAAAAACAACAGACTAATCATGCCTAATATTGCGGTCATTTGGGGAGATCTTTTGTATTTGGAAAGAAGTCGCGCATTGTAAACAGAGTTGCCTCAAGAGCAAGCCCAAGACGTTACTGGACTGTTACGACAACACCGACCCCAAAAATAAAATATTTAAGCTGCTGTTTATAAGAAATAATAAAATCAATACGGCTGATTATTGCCGCTAGGAAATAATATTTGTGCTAGTGGCAATAATCGACATCATGCCATAGCAGAACGAGTTTAGCGTCAGCTTGGCTGAGGGCCAACAAAAGGCCTAAGTCGCCTTGTCCAACCAAGGTTTAAGTTTTTTATCCCAATACGGCGGCTGGCCGATGTGAGACTTTAAACACTCGATAATCACTTTATATTTAGAGGGAAGATGGCGCCGCCTTGGGTAAACCACATAAACGGGCATCCGCTGCAGAGGTTTCCAGTCGGGCAAGAGTTGGATTAGCTTACCGCTTTGAAACTCATCACCGAGCAGATAAGTGGCCACATAACCTATGCCACGCCCTGCTATTACCGCATTGCGCACGGCTTCGGCTAAGTCGACGCGGTAATTTCCGGTCACATTCACGGTTTGTTCAAGGTTATTTTTCCCAAAAACCCAATGGTCATATATGCGGCTTTTACTTTGATAAATAACACAATTATGTTCAATTAATTCCTGCGGCTGATGTGGCACACCGTGTTTAAGCAAATAGTCAGGTGCAGCAACCACCACAAAATTAGTCTCCGCAAGGTGCTGAGCAATATAGCCTTCGCTGAGCTGCTCATGGTTAGTGACCCACAGATCCAAACCCTCCTCGAGCATGTCTGCCTTATGGTCAAATAGGCTTAATTCAAATCTCAGTTTGGGATATTGTTGCTGTAATACTTCCAGCGCAGGAATGATGTGTAACGTCCCAAAGGATTGCGAAGAACCCAGCCGGATAGTGCCGCTAATGTCATCGCGGGCATCCAGCATAATGGCCTCAGCATTTTTTGCCGCATCAAATACTTGCTCACAGTAACTGGCAAACTGCTGGCCAGCATCGGTTAACACTAAAGAACGAGTAGTGCGTTGCACTAACAGCAAATTAAGCTCGGCTTCCAATGCACCAAGCTGCTTGCTGACATAAGACGTCGAGGTTTTTAACTTGGCTGCTGCTTGAGTAAAACTTCCACAGCTTACAAGTGTATGGAATATCACCATCTGGCTAGCTCTATGCTGTATCACACTCATTATCCAAGAATCTAAATGACTATTTTAGGTCAGCTCAGCCCTAACCGACAGCCATTTATGTCACGCTTGCGCCTTGAGTCGCGCGATAACGACATGATGGCAACGAAATGATGGGACAGGCAGAACTCATTTGAAGAACTCTTTTGAGATTAGCCGCTAACACCGAAACCTCAGAAGTTCACCGTCCCCTGCGAAATTGTCGAAATACGCAGATAGCTGTTAGTTGTTAGCTGTTAGTTGTTAGTTGTTTGAGTACGGCCGTGGCGACA
>JBOFUF010000095.1:0-1817 GCA_051652445.1 Shewanella sp. | reverse complement strand
CAGCCTTAAAGGTATCGGTTAAACCAAGAATTGGATCAGCGGGTGCGAGTAATATCTGAGAGAAAATCATGACTACGTATCCTAATTATGCGCATGTACGGAAAAATTCGGCTTATTTATACCATTGTATTTCCAAGGCTAATAGCGACTTAAGTCATTTGTTAGGTAAAATCTTATGTTGTTGTAGATTTACCAAAAAAAAGTGCATTTTTTTAGATAATTCTGAATAGCGTGTAGGGAATAATCAAATAAAGTGGGTTATGAACGCGAGTTTCTCAACATGCTTTGATTTTCTGTTGCAGAAAATTAACATTGCTTAGACAGGAGCCAAACGGGTGGCGAACATTAAAAATGATACTCATTTGGTAGCAATTAAATTCCCGATAGGAGCAAATAAGAAAGCCCCGACATATGTCAGGGCTTTTTTATTTTGGTACCCGAGGCCAGACTTGAACTGGCACGCTGTTACCAGCGAGGGATTTTAAATCCCTTGTGTCTACCGATTCCACCACTCGGGCAAACTCATTGTATTAACGACGGGAATCATGTCATTAATCACTTAATTAATGGAGGCGCGACCCGGAGTCGAACCGAGATCGGCGGATTTGCAATCCGCAGCATAGCCATTCTGCCATCGCGCCCAAACTAACATAATTTGGAGCGACATATCGGGTTCGAACCGATGACCTATACCTTGGCAAGGTATCGCTCTACCAACTGAGCTAATGTCGCATTTTTATTTAACTCACAAAAGCCATTTATATATTTAGCTTTATCAACTGAGTAAATCTTGTTTCTCATTGTGCTGTTCAGTAAGTATCACGCTAAGCATGCTTTCCCCTGACTGCGGATTGGCATTCTACCGATTTAGACTTCAGAGTCAATCAACAATTTTTGAAAAAAGTGCTAATACGCATCGTTTGCCCAATAAACCGTCATAACTGAACAAAATTGCTGTTTCATTCATCAATTTAGGTTTTTACCAATACGAATACCGATGCAGCAGCGGATTTAATGTAGTCGATAAACAGTCGTTCAGCGTAAGGGATGGAAACGCGCCGAATAAAATGGCTGAATATAGCAAAACAAAAGCGCCCTAATTGGGCGCTTTATTCAACGGTTGGCCAATGTCATTGATGACTGGCGCAAAATAAATTACGCAGGTAGAGATAGCGTCGTTAAACCTAACATCGTTTGCATTACGCCAACCACTTGGCAGCTGTAACCAAACTCGTTGTCATACCATACATAAAGAATGGCACGCTTACCTTCTGCGATAGTGGCTTGCGAATCAACCACGCCCGCATAGCGAGAACCGACTAAATCGCTTGACACAATCTCAGTAGAGTCAGTGTAATCAATTTGATTTTGTAGTGGTGATTGTAGCGCCGTATCTTTCAGGTACTCGTTCAGCTCATCTTTACTGGTTTCAGCATTCAAGTTCATGCTGATGATCGCCATAGAGACGTTAGGCGTCGGCACACGAATAGCGTTACCTGTTAACTTACCGGCTAATGCAGGTAAAGCTTTAGCAACCGCTTTTGCTGCACCCGTTTCAGTGATCACCATGTTTAATGGTGCACTACGGCCACGACGGTCAGCGGTATGATAGTTATCAATCAGGTTTTGATCGTTAGTATAAGAATGAATCGTTTCAACGTGACCATTCTCGATACCATATTTATCATTCACAGCTTTCAGTACTGGCGTAATAGCATTGGTGGTACAACTCGCCGCTGAAACGATAATGTCTTCTGGGGTAATATCGCCTTCGTTCACACCGTAAACGATATTCTTAATCGCGCCTTTTGCAGGAG
>JBOFUF010000094.1:0-7404 GCA_051652445.1 Shewanella sp. | reverse complement strand
AAACACCTTATCCCCACCAATAAGGCCGCCTTTACGCCATCGAATATCCATCAAACCAAGCACATCCCAGCTAGAAAAACTCCGTACCCATTCTTCTAATTCAGGTAAATTGTCATGGGCGTAAGCAGCGCCCACTAATGCGCCTACCGAGCATCCCGCGACTTTATCAGGTTTTATCCCCATGGCGGCAAGACCATTTAACACGCCAATGTGCGCCCAACCTTTCGCAGCGCCACTGCCCAAGGCAATACCAACCGAAGGGGTAGTTCCGTTAGCCATAAATCATTCTCCTGTAACTCAATGCCGTACACGATAACGTAAAATCCTGCCATCTCCACTGTCTATCGGTAAAAACGACACTATTAAATGGTTGCAGCCCCAATGTAAATAAATACCTTCAACAGAGCATAAATGGCACGCTTTCTACATTAATCCGTGCATGAAGCAGAGATAATCACCGATGTGGATAGCTGAGCAAGGGCGATTAAGGCTATAATCTGCCCTTACTAAGATTTAGGGGATATACCTTTGCAATTTACCGATTTTTCTCTGGACCAGCGTCTGCTTCAAAGCATCAAACATATGGGGATCACTGCCCCCACGGCCATCCAGGAACAAGCACTGCCTATCGCATTGGCAGGTAAAGATTTAATGGCGTCATCAAAAACAGGCTCAGGTAAAACCTTAGCGTTTTTGTTACCCGCATTGCAAAGAGTCATTTCTACCCGCTCACTGTCGAAACGCGATCCTAGAGTGTTGATTTTATTACCGACCCGCGAACTAGCACATCAGGTTTATAGTCAGCTTCGTCTGCTGGTCGCCAACACCCAATACAAGGCCATCAGCGTTCTGGGCGGTGAAAACTTTAACGACCAAGCGAAAGCCTTAGCGAAAGAACCGCATTTTATTGTCGCGACGCCAGGTCGTATCGCCGATCATTTAGAGCAAAAGCATCTTTTTCTCAATGGCTTAGAATTATTAGTCCTCGATGAAGCCGACCGCATGCTGGATTTAGGCTTTGCACCGCAGCTAAAAGCCATCAACGAGGCAGCCGATCATAAACGTCGTCAAACGCTGATGTTTTCGGCCACGTTAGATCACGACGAAATCAATGATATCGCAGCAACATTACTAAAAAATCCAGCGCACGTGGCGATTGGCGCGGCTCACTCTGAGCATAACGATATTCATCAACGTATCTTTTTATGTGATCACTTAGACCATAAAGAAGCGTTATTAAGCCGTTTACTTAAAGATGAAACCCACAAACAAGTGATCATTTTTACCGCGACGCGCCCAGATACTGAGCGCTTAGCCGCAAAATTAACCGCGCAAGGTTTTGCAACCGCCGCCCTCAGCGGTGATTTAAAGCAAGCCGCACGAAACCAAATCATGGACCAATTTGCCCGTGGCCAACAACAAGTCCTCGTGACAACCGATGTCGCCTCTCGCGGCCTCGACTTACTCAATGTGTCCTTGGTCGTTAACTTCGACATGCCTAAATTTGCTGAAGAATACGTGCATCGTATCGGCCGTACTGGCCGTGCAGGCGCAAAAGGTGATGCGATATCGCTCGTCGGACCAAAAGATTGGGACAACTTTAAGAAAGTCCAAGCATTCCTCAGAAAAACCTTTGAGATCAGCACAATTTCAGGTCTAGAAGCTAAATTTAGTGGTCTAAAAAGTCACGCTAAACAGACGCCAGTAAAACGTGTTGCTAAAGCGGAGCTTGCTAAAAGTAACAGTAAAAGAACCAAAGCAACCATACCAGCACCGTCGCGGGATAAGCGTTTCATCACAGGCGTGGATGTCGGCGATGCGCCTATGCGTAGAAAACCTGCTGCGACGCAATTACTGCAAGACGATGATACAGAAGAAGTTTAAAAATAATTTATGCATAAAGGCCGGTGGGTTTAACATCAGATATGATTTCTGATACAAATCACATAAGCATGATCGAATACTGGAAATTGACATACTAAAATGATCAGTCTGTCGCCAAGCGAATCAAAAGTGCATGGTAAACACTGATCCTCAGGTCATTTCCAGCTACAATAGCGCTATTATCGATATTTTGAAGGTGTAACATGAGAGTTTGTGGTGTTGAATTAAAAGGTGGCGAAGCCATTATCAGTTTATTGAGCTATGAAGGTGAAACCTTCAATGTGCCAGAATGCCGTAAGGTGTCTTTCACCGTTTCCCAATCTGCTACCACAGAAGCTATTCGTGAGTTTCACTTCGCTTTTAATAAGCTTATGCAAGATTATCGCGTTGATGAAGTTGTCATCATCGAACGTGAGCAAAAAGGTAAACTCGCGGGTTCAGCGACAAGCTTTAAACTTGAAGCAGCCATTCAATTAGGGGGATTACCCGTCAGCCTATTGTCTCCTGTCACTATCAAAGAGCAAAATAAGCGCAATCCACCCCAAGTTGATTTCGATAGTTTAGATCTTAAAAAAGTGCAGCAGTTAGCTTTCGAAGCCGCTTATGCCCAGCAAAATCGCCGAATTTTTGGCAAAGTATAAGTCATGTAATGAACTCAGGCTCCGAAGTCATTCGGAGCTAAATCCTCGATGAATCCATTAAAATACCTAAACGGTTACAGCCTTGATATTCAGCAGCAAGTACAGCAACATCTTGATGCTGGCACATTAACCAAGCTATTGCTGAAACGTCATCCTGTCATACATAGCGTTCGTAGCGATAAAGCGCTGTACGACTACACTCAGGCGATTAAAAACCAATTTTTACGCCAATCCTCCCCGCTCTCAAAAGTGATCTTTGATGACAAAATTAGTATTAGTCATCATGCACTTGGCTTGCATTCCTACGTAGCACGCGTTCAAGGCAATAAAATCAAAGCGAAGAACGAAATTCGTATCTCTTCACGGTTAAAGCGCGTAGCAGAACCGTTATTACGTATGGTCGTCGTACACGAATTAGCCCATTTAAAAGAAAAAGATCACAACAAAGCTTTCTATAATTTATGTACCCACATGGAGCCAGATTATCACCAGTTTGAATTCGATTTACGCTTATTTTTGACTTGCATCGACGCTAACCTATCCCCTTATTCCGCAGATAAAGTTGACACCTGATCTTGGTATGTTTTTCGCTCAAAGTTTGACTGCAATCGTTTTCATTTAGAATATTGTGGTATCTCGCGCAGTAAAATACTGTAATGAAAAGACGAAACAGAATATCGACAAACGCTTAAGCAAGTAGTGCAAAAAACAAGCTAAAAAGCGACTCAAAACACAGCTTAAAGCGGTTTCAAACACAGGGAACGCTATTACATCCTCATCATATCTAGGTGCGCAGACTGATAAACCTTTAACGAATAAAAAGACTCAACGAAAGCATCTCACCCAATGACTTTTTCAGCATCTTACTCAACAAAAAATGACTCATAGCAATAAATCAACTCTCAAAAAACAATTAAAACTCGCGAAAGCTACATTTATTGCTGCAAATGATGCGATTTTTTCAGCGACTATTATTACTCGGCTTACGCCTTTACCCACGGAACACAGCGTTGCATTACGAGCGTTAAAAAAGTCTCCCTGCAGCGGTTGTCCTGCATTAAAAGGTAAATGATGTCAGTGTGCATTAAAAGTAATGCACAGACGCCACGCACGCTGATAGCGATTTATTCGGCTATAAACTTAGTGCTATTCATCGCTAATAAAAAGTGGAATATTGGCTTTATACGCTCAGTCGCAGTCCAATTGTAACGCTTAATCCATAGTGTTAAGTGGCGATGACGCCTTCACTGGATAACTTCACTTCCTATCACACATACCCTTTCTTTTATCGCTTCTACTGTTAATCGAAAGCATGTCAGTATGAGCGATTCGGCAATACGCGTGTTTCACAGAAAATCCCCACGGTAATGATAAAGACAAAAATGCCGATGAAATGTTCATTTCATCGGCATTAATTAACGTTGCTAAAAAGGCAGTGCTATCGATTGTTCAAAGTTGATTAGCCTAAGTTCATCATAGCTTCACGACGCTTCACCATATTCGTGAATGTGCGTAAGTCTTGATTCGCTAACTGACTTGACATAGGAATGTCTGCTTTCAACGGATCAACAGGTTTACCATTGACGTGGAATTCATAATGCAAGTGTGGGCCAGTTGAACGACCAGTATTACCCGATAAAGCAACCACTTGGCCGCGAGTCACTCGTTGCCCCTTACGCACAAGTGACTTAGATAAATGCAGATAGCGGGTACGGTACTTACCACCATGTTCAATCACAATATACTTACCAGCAAACTGATGGTCCGTCACTAAACTGACAATTCCATCACCAGGTGCAATCACTTTAGTCCCAATTGGCACAGAAAAATCTGTTCCATTATGGGGAGAGATTCGCCCAGTAATAGGGTGTTTGCGATGACTGTTAAAGCGAGAACTCATTCGCGGTTGTTTCGCTAACGGATAACGTTGGAACGCACGAACTAAACTTTGACCTTTTGCATCATAATAACTGCCATCTGAATATTGGTACGCACTTATTTCAGAACGGCCGGTTTTAATGCTAACACCTAAAATTTGGCTACTTCCGGTTGCTTCACCTTCAACATATTGATCGTTGATCAACACTGAGAATTTATCGCCAGCGTGTAAATCACGGGCAAAATTCAATTTCTCTTTGAGTAAATCTTCAATCCGCTGAATATCTGCTGCAGCCAAACCCATTTTTTGGGCTGATACATAGAAAGAACCTTTAATATCGCCAGTCAAAATCCGATTTTGCCAAACACCTTCAACATTGACTTCTTCAACGTTAAAACTACCGTCTTTATAACGGGTAAACACCACTTGGCGAGCGACGTTAAAATAAAGTTCTAATTTTTGTAACTGGCCTTCGTTATCAAGCCAAAATTGCATCCGGTTCCCAGGCAATAAGGTATCCAGTGCCAAAATATCTAAATCCGCTTCTAACACCTTATGCATTGTTAGCTGATCAACTCCCGCCTTCGAAAACAACCCACTTAAGGTATCACCTGAGACAATAATTCGCTCAAAATTGGGAGTATTATTAACCAGTGCCGGTTGTTCGAGAACTTTAGGAGCTGAAACGGGAAGGATACTTTCAATATCCAGAACAACAGGAATGCGCTCAGCCGTTGGCATAACATGGTTATTATTCGGCATTAACATCGCGGCACCCATCAACAGACCACCCATTAATAGAATGTTCTTTTGGATCGGTGATAAATTTTGCAAACGAGTTTGCGATAAGTTGATAAAGTTGGACTTGCTTATTTGCAACGCTTTTCACCTTTCGTTAACTTTGCGTTTTATTTTTGACCTGTCCCGTTGAGGGATAGCCCGAATTTCCCCTCAACTTATATCAAAAAAACGATTATGACAAACGCTATTTTACTCTTTTGTAGCGCCATCAATGAGAAACGTGCGCCAGTTAGCATTTCTAACGCAATTTGCTGCTATTGCCCCAATATTAAACATACAAGACGCTATAAATATAATCTTTATAAAACAGCACGTTAACCATCAAACTCAGTGGGAACGAGCGACTAAGGTAAAACTACCGTTATTTCGCTTCCATGTGAGGTTTTATTAATATCAATACGGGTATTTATCTGCTCTTTCATTTCTGAAACGTGCGAAATCACCCCTATCATACGGCCAGAGGACTGTAAATCCATCAAGGTGCGAATAGCCAACTCCAATGAGTCTTGGTCTAAACTACCGAAGCCTTCATCAATAAATAAAGTATCGAGTTTAATCCCTCCCGCATAAGCTTGCACCACATCAGATAAGCCTAACGCCATAGATAACGCCGCCATAAAACTTTCGCCACCACTTAAGGTCGCCACAGGGCGTACTTTTGAGGTGTAGGCATCTTCAACCTCTAAGTCGAGCCCAGAAGCTTTGTTGCCTTTGGCCCTATCTTCTTTACGTAACAAGCGATAACGCCCTTTGCTCATCAGATGCAGCCGATGGCTGGCTTCAAGTAACACGTCGTCGAGCAGTACACTTAACACAAAACGCTGCAGACTGATCTTATTGCCCGTTTTCCCATTAGCCACATCGGCAAGCGTGCCAATAACCGCATATTCATCGTCCAACGCCTTTGCTTTTGCATCGGCGATACTCAGCTGGGTTTGTGTTTGAGTCAGTAATACGCTGCGAGTGTGAAGCTGCTGCCATACTTGCTCTGTTGCGTGCAATGCGCGCTGCGCCAACTCAAGCTCGGCGGCAAGCTTGATACTATCTGGGAGCACTTTATCTTTGAGCTTAAGCGCCAATTGTTCACACTGGGCTTTAGTCAACGCACTCTGCTGTTGATACGTTTCTATATCACTGGCCAATCTCAGCAACAGCTCTTCAGCCAACGTGGCCTCAAGCAAGGCTTGTTGGTTAGCAAACCCTGCCGCGACTAAGTGCTGGTTGAGTTGCTGCTGCGCGCGCGTTTGCTGAGCTAATGCCTCATCCGCGGCTTTTTCAGCGCCATTAAGCGCCGTTTTTGCCGCCACAAATGTTTGCCCTGTTTGTTGCTGAAGCTCCCTAATGCTAGCAATTTGCTGCTTTATCTGACTTATCGCTTGCAGGTTTTGCGCTATCGCGGCATTTAATGCCTCAAGCGTTGCAAGGGCGGATGGCACACTTTGCTGTATTTGCTCTAACTGCCCCTGCAATACAGCCACTTTAGACTGTAAGGCATGTTCAGATACTTGTCCTTGCTCTAACTTTTGTTGCAACTGGGTTTCCTGCACGTGCAACAATGCAATATCTTGCAATAACTGCTGCAACTGCTGATGCGCTTGCTCGGCTTGGGTGAGCGAGAGAGCCAGTTGCGACAAACTCTGCGAATGTTCATCTAAAGAGTGATTAACCGCAGTGCTCAACTGTGTGACGAGATCTTGCACTTGTTGCTGTAGCGTTTCTAACTGTGTTTGCAATCCGCGGTAATCCGCTCTGGCTTGGCTCAGGACCTCTTGGGCCTGAGTTTGAGCCTCTTGGGCTGATTGCAGGGCATCATCACTTGGCAGCGGCGCTTGACTCTGTGCTGGCTGCGGATGGGTTTGGCTACCACAGACAGGGCAAGGTTGATCTTGCTGTAATTGCTCAGCTAACATGGCTGCCTGGCCTTGATGCCAAGTCAATAACAAAGCGTTATGTGCAACCTGCGCCTGTTGATGTTGCACATTGAGTTGTTGCCCTCTGGCTTTAGCCTCTGTGAGTTTTGCCTGTATCGCCAACACCCTTGCCGACACCTGTTGCCATTGCTGATAAGTCGACAATAACTGCTGTTGCTGCTGATGCGCTTGCTGCAGCGTCAGCCGGGTCTCGCTGCTCGCTTGCAACGCGGGTAGAGCACATTCTAATTCATGCCGCTTTTGAGTGATTGCAGTTAATTGATGTTGA
>JBOFUF010000093.1:0-10271 GCA_051652445.1 Shewanella sp. | reverse complement strand
AGCTAAAGTTGTTTTACCTGTGCCCGGCGGTCCCCACAACATCATCGAATGGGCACGCCCTGCTTCCAACGCTTTGCGTAGCGGTTGGCCCTCCCCCAATAAATGGGCTTGACCTATGTACTCGCTAATCGTTCTTGGCCGCATCCGCGCGGCCAAGGGACGAAAGTCGGGCGCAAAATTAAAGGATAAACTGCTCACGGGATAGCCTAGCGTGCAGCTTTACGACGTTGGTCATCAACATCAATATTGGCTGGGACCGCAAATTTGAACAGCGCTTTATCTTTATCAGTAATGGCTTGCTGGCCATTTAAATCAAACTGACTCAGATTACCTTTATCATCAGCCACATTAAAGTTAGCTAACTGAGTGTTTTTAAAACACACATTAACGGAGACGATGCCGGAGTCGCTAGCCTTAGGTTTGATCTCATAACAATCTTGTTGTTTAGTTACAGCATACTGTGACCAAGTCGCATCGTCGCGATGTACCAATAACGCGATGGGTGAAGCATTAATGGCTTCAGCAAAATCCATGATGACCACCTCTTCGGCAAAGGGATTGTAAATCCATAAATCCTTACCGTCGGCAACAATTTTCGATTCATCTGGTTGGGTCAAATGCCAATAAAATTGATTGGGATACGCCAAGGCAAAAATGCCAGATCCCGTCTGAATCACCTTTTTATTCACGTCTGTTACCGTTTGTTTGAAATCGGCTTTTAGTGAAGCAGTACCCATCAATTTGCCCCTAAGCTGCTGTGCATCATCAGCAAACACAGCCGCGCTGTATAACAAGGGAGAAGCTAACAACACAGCGCATAATCGTTTTTTCATTTTATTCCTTACCCTATAAAAGCCTTGGGTGTATCAAAGCTACGCCTTAGCGCGGCTTAATAATGTTTGGGTGCGGGCGGCGCTAAGACTTCACGGTTACCGTTGTGGCCTTGAGCCGACACGATACCTTGTGCTTCCATTTGTTCAATAATGCGCGCCGCACGGTTATAACCAATTTTAAATTTACGCTGTACGCTTGAAATCGAACCGCGACGGGTTTCTGTCACAAAGGCGACAGCTTCATCGTACAATGGATCGTATTCTTCATCCGTCTCTGCGGTTTCCCCTGGTAACAAGACTTGCTCACCGTCATTGGCACCATTAAGAATTTCATCAATATATTGTGGCTTGCCACGGGCGCACCAATCGGCAACAACGCGGTGAACTTCATGATCGTCAACAAACGCCCCGTGTACGCGATTCGGTACCGCAGTCCCCGGAGGCAAAAATAACATATCACCCATACCGAGCAAGGTTTCAGCACCCTGCTGATCTAAAATGGTACGCGAATCGATACGCGATGACACTTGGAATGCCATACGCGTGGGAATATTCGCCTTAATCAAACCGGTGATCACATCAACGGAAGGACGCTGGGTTGCAAGAATTAAATGGATCCCTGCAGCACGGGCTTTTTGGGCGATACGGGCAATCAACTCTTCCACTTTTTTGCCGACAATCATCATCATGTCGGCAAACTCATCGACCACAACGACAATCGATGGCAGCTTATCTAACGCTGGCGCTTCTGGGTCCATGCTGTCGGAGGACTTCCACATTGGATCTAAAATCACTTCACCATTGGCTTTAGCTTCGGCAATTTTAGCGTTATAACCCTTAATGTTACGCACACCCATCATGGACATCAGTTTGTAACGACGCTCCATCTCGCCGACACACCAACGCAGTGCATTGGCGGCTTCTTTCATGTCAGTTACCACTTCACACAGCAAATGCGGAATACCTTCATACACTGACAGTTCCAACATCTTGGGATCAATCATGATAAAGCGCACATCTTCTGGGCCAGACTTATACAGCAAACTGGTGATCATCACGTTTACACCCACAGACTTACCAGAACCTGTGGTACCTGCAACTAACAAGTGTGGCATTTTACCAAGATCAACGACCACTGGGTCGCCGGCAATATCTTGGCCTAACACCATCGTTAAGTTGGATTTACTGTCGGTAAAAGCGGCACAATCTAACACATCGCGCATAAACACGGTTTCACGGAATTTATTGGGTAATTCGAGACCGACATAAGCCTTACCTGGAATAACTTCAACAACACGCACACTTTCAGACAATAATGAACGAGCTAAATCCTTTGATAAATTTGAGATTTTAGACGCTTTCACACCCGGCGCTAATTCTAATTCAAAGCGGGTGATCACAGGTCCCGGATACACTCCCACCACATTGGCGATAATATTGAATTCAGCCAATTTAAGCTCAACAAGACGGGCAACTTGATCTAATTCCTCACGGCTTATCGGGTTCTTCTTACGGTTAGGTATGTCGAGCAAGTTAATGCTGGGTAAAGGATCCATCGGTTTTTTGGGCGTGGGTTTATCTGCTTGTCCTGGCAATACCACAATACCGTCAACTATTTTCGCTTTTTGATCTTGCTTGATACGTTGTGCTTGCATCACGGCACCTGTTGATGCTTTGTTTTCAAAATCAATAACATCATCATCGGCAAAACCTAGGTTCTCATCATCATCGCCGGCCAATTCTTGACGGCTAAACACGGGTTCCGTATCGTCTTCTTCAAACGAATGCGCATTAAAATCGGCACTGTCTTGCTCATCTGCAGACGAATGTTGAGATTGTGCTAACCAAGGCGGCGCTTCAAAATTACCATGAGCGGCCAAATCATCATGATCGATTTGTGGCTCAATCCGTTGGGTACTCTTATTTTTATTCCCGTTCAAACTCAGAATTTTTGCAAGCGCGGAAAGCTTCGTTTTTTGCGGAGCACTATCTTCCATTTCGGTAATGCAGCCTTCCGTTTCAGTGATCATGCCATCATCTGCAGTAGCAGAACGTGTTGAGACGTCAGATCTACGACCAATATGACGCTCACGTACCTTTGGGGTATCAATGACTGGCTGCTTATCGAGTACATATTGGGATTCACGACGCTGTTTAAACTTATCCACCACCGACATAAAACCACGAGTATCCTCAGTTTCACGCTCACGCTTCAGCGTTTGTGGTAATAATTTAAGTTTTTTATAAATCCAAATAGAGACTAAACCGATTTTCTCGACCACTGTCAGCCAGCTAATACCCGTCAGCAGAGTAAAGCCTGAACCCAAGAAGCACAGGAGTAATAACGTCGTACCGAGTTTATTAAAATACGGCAGCATAGCTTGGCCAATAACATCACCCGCCACGCCACCGGCCGAAAATTCATAGATGTTGTTGGCATTCATACTCGCCAACGCAGAGAAACCGAGGATGATCAGTAAAAAACCAATCAATCTCAGGGCCACTGAAAAGTAATCAATTTCAAGTAAATGATGGGCTCGTTTGAACAGCAACCACCCCGTCGTTGCGACAATGATTGGCATGATGTAAGCCGTAACACCGAAAAAATATAACAGAATATCGGCAATCCAAGCTCCTACCGCGCCGGTCCAGTTTTTAATAGCGCCTTGAAAATGTGACTGACTCCAACCGGGATCAGATGGACTAAAACTCGTCAATGCGAGCAAAATATAAGTGGCGAGGACGCAACAAATGATGAGTCCGCCTTCCAGCAGACGTTGCAGCCCTGTGAGCGTGCGTACACTATTCCCTTGAGACAAACGACGTAATCCATAAAAGTGAAAACAGGTGGGCTAACGATACCAGAATCCCACTAAATGTGGAGCACATTAGCCTGTTTTTCTATGCCGAATTGACCGTGATTGACAAAATTTAACCTATTCGGATGTTTTAGTGCCCTTTAGAGGAGGAATGAGTTATTACACAGATACTTCCGTTAACCATCCTGCTTAAAACAAGCCCAGAAGGTCATCAATTAACGCCAAGAGTAAAACGACACATTATTGATGTTTGTGAGATGAGAATAGCAACTTAGCTCATAAACCACTTAGTCCATAAACCACATAGTCCATAAACCACTTAGCCCATAAATAAGGGGCCTAAGCCCCTTATTGTCAAACCAAATAATCAGGGTTAGATATCTGATAGTAGATGATTTATCGCTACGCGACTGGTGTGCTTAACTTCCTCCATCACAACATAAGTACGGGTGTCGGAAACAGAAGGTAATTTCAACAAGGTTTCACCTAACAAGCGACGATAAGCTGACATATCTGAAACACGGGTTTTCAGTAAGTAGTCAAAATCACCGGAAACCAGATGACATTCTTGAATATCATCGAGCAACTGCACTGCACGGTTAAATTTATCAAATACTTCGGGTGTATCACGGCTTAATGTGATTTCCACGAATACCAGTAGGGATGCACCCAGGAAATGAGGATTGACCAATGCGGTATAACCATTGATATAACCTTGCTTTTCGAGTCGTTTCACTCTTTCTAAACACGGAGTAGGACTTAACCCCACTCTTTTTGATAATTCCACATTAGAAATGCGGCCATCAAGTTGTAATTCATTAAGAATGTTGCGATCGATGCGATCCAAGTCTTTTACAGGATTATTTTTATTATGTACCATTTATTTAACCTTTCTTCATCACTAAAACAACATTTTATTCTACGTATTCCGAAAGTTCAGCAGCATAAACTGCGTCGCGGACACTATACTAGATATCCCTGAATTAATCACGTTCAGGTCACGATACAATAACAATTATGCCCATTTAAAGTGGGCTTTCAGGCAATTGAGGCTCAAAGATGATTATTGGTGTTCCCAAGGAAATTAAAAACCACGAATATCGTGTCGGTATGGTTCCTTCTAGTGTTCGCGAGTTAACAAACAAAGATCACCAGGTTTTTGTTGAAACAAATGCTGGTATAGGTATTGGTTTTTCAGATCAAGATTATATTGATGCTGGCGCCACAATAGTAGCGACTGCTGCTGAAGTTTTTGCTAAATCACAGATGATTGTAAAAGTAAAAGAGCCTCAAGCAGTTGAACGCACTATGTTACGTCATGATCAGATTTTATTCACTTATCTGCATCTTGCACCAGATTTATCGCAAACCGAAGATTTAATCAAAAGTGGTGCAGTATGTATCGCTTACGAAACCGTCACTGACGACCGTGGCGGTCTGCCCCTGCTTGCTCCGATGTCAGAGGTCGCAGGCCGTATGTCAATTCAAGCTGGCGCGATGGCATTAGAAAAATCCTCTGGTGGTTGCGGTATGTTATTGGGCGGCGTACCAGGTGTTGAACCCGCTAAAGTCGTTATCATTGGCGGTGGCATGGTCGGTACTAATGCAGCACAAATGGCGGTTGGCATGGGTGCTGATGTCGTTGTGCTTGATCGTAGTATCGATGCACTACGTCGCTTAAATATGCAATTTGGTTCTGCTGTAAAAGCCATTTACTCTACCGCCGATGCGATTGAACGCCATGTTATTGAAGCTGATCTTGTGATCGGTGGTGTACTGATCCCAGGTGCTGCAGCGCCCAAATTAGTTACCCGTAGTATGATTTCACGTATGAAGCCAGGCAGCGCTATTGTTGACGTGGCTATCGATCAAGGCGGTTGTGTTGAAACTTCACACGCAACCACTCACCAAGATCCGACCTATATCGTTGATGATGTTGTGCATTACTGTGTCGCAAACATGCCCGGTGCAGTTGCTCGTACTTCAACATTTGCGCTTAATAATGCAACCTTACCGTACATTCTTAAGTTAGCCAATTTAGGCTATAAAGAAGCACTATTACAAGATAAGCATTTTCTTAATGGCTTAAACGTCATGCACGGTAAAGTGGTGTGTAAGGAAGTGGCTCACGCGCTGAACTTAGCATTCACATCTCCAGTTTCATTATTAGCATAAGCTTTCGATGCAGACTTGCGTTTGCTCTATAAAGTAAATAATTCCAATCGGTCTCGACGCTGCTGAGGCCGATTTTTTATTGGTTTTAAGCATCACAATCACGCAGTCAAATCCACATACACAAGCTTATCTTGTTCTTAATGTGTGGATGAACATCCAAGCCGTGGATTTTCTGCAGAGTCACACTCACAAAGCAAAGCACGCGGACTCGATTAGCACAATCTAAAAGAATCGCCCTCTAACACTTTACCCCCACAGGTAAATTCCCTACAATCCATGCATTTGCTAAAGGCACGGAGATAAAAATGAGCCAAGTCAGACACTGTAACTTATTGATTTTGGGTTCAGGCCCAGCAGGATATACCGCAGCCGTTTATGCTGCGCGTGCGAATTTAAAACCAGTGATGATCACGGGTATGCAGCAAGGTGGTCAATTAACCACTACAACTGAAGTTGAAAACTGGCCAGGTGACGCAGATGACTTAACCGGTCCAGCCTTGATGGATCGCATGCAAAAGCATGCTGAGAAGTTTGATACTGAAATTTTATTCGACCATATTAACGAAGTCACTTTAACAGAACGCCCTTTCCGTTTAAAAGGCGACAATGGCGAATACACCTGTGATGCGTTGATCATTGCAACAGGCGCATCTGCCCGCTACTTAGGATTAGATTCAGAAGAAGCATTCAAAGGCCGCGGCGTATCAGCCTGTGCCACCTGTGATGGTTTCTTCTATCGCAATCAAAAAGTTGCCGTGATCGGGGGCGGTAACACTGCCGTTGAAGAAGCACTGTACTTAAGTAATATTGCCGCTGAAGTGCATTTGATCCACCGCCGTGACACCTTCCGCTCAGAAAAAATTCTGATCGACCGTCTAATGGACAAAGTTGCCAATGGCAACATCATCCTTCACTTAGATCAAACCATGGATGAAGTGGTTGGTGATGCTATGGGTGTGACTGGCCTGAAGATGAAGAGTACAAAAAATGGCGCCATTACCGACTTAACCGTTGCTGGTGTGTTTGTCGCCATTGGCCACAGCCCTAATACCGGTATTTTTGAAGGCCAGCTCGACATGAACCACGGTTATTTAAAAGTACAAAGCGGCTTGCAAGGTAACGCGACTCAAACCAGTATCGAAGGTGTTTATGCCTGTGGTGATGTGATGGACCAGCACTATCGTCAAGCGATTACCTCTGCAGGTACTGGTTGTATGGCTGCACTCGATGCAGAGCGTTACTTAGACGCTAAATAATAACCGGATTAGTATCAACGAATAGCAGGCTTAGCCTGCTATTTTTTTAACCAAAAATGACGCACAAAAAAAGGGACCAAATGGCCCCTTCTCTACAGCAACAAACTAATTTCTTAGTTTAACGCTTCTTTTGCTTTTTCAACTAAAGTTGCAAATACAACCTTGTCGAATACAGCGATGTCAGCCAAAATCTTACGATCGATTTCGATAGACGCCTTTTTCAGACCGTTGATGAAACGGCTGTAAGACAGACCATTTTGACGAGCCGCAGCATTGATACGTGCAATCCAAAGTTGACGGAATTGACGTTTTTTCTGACGACGGTCACGGTAAGCATATTGACCAGCTTTCGTTACTGCTTGAACAGCAACACGGTAAGTACGGCTACGAGCGCCATAATAACCTTTAGCTAGTTTTAAAACTTTCTTGTGACGAGCACGAGCGGTTACACCACGCTTAACTCTTGGCATTTTCTAAACTCCTAAATTAAGCGTAAGGTAATTGACGCGCGATTGCTGGAACGTCAGCTTTTGATACTAAACATTTGGCACGTAAGTGACGTTTACGTTTAGTGCTTTTTTTCGTCAAAATGTGACGTAAGTGTGCTTGCTTGCGCTTGAAACCATTAGCGGTTTTCTTAAAACGCTTCGCTACACCCTTGTCTGTTTTCATTTTAGGCATTTCTAAAACTCCGCATTGGGATGTTTAATAAAAAGCAAGGCGAGCAAAGGCCATAGGCCTTTGCTACTTTAAGTTTTGCCCTACTTATTTCTTTTTAGGCGCTAGCACCATAATTGCTTGTCGGCCTTCCATTTTCGGGAAAGATTCAACAACCGCATACTCGTCCAAATCAGCCTTGATACGGTTTAATAGATCCATACCCAGGTTTTGGTGTGCCATTTCGCGACCTCGGAAACGCAGCGTAATCTTCGCTTTGTCCCCGTCTTCCAGAAAACGTATCAGGTTGCGTAGTTTTACCTGATAGTCGTTTTCGTCAGTTCCAGGACGGAATTTAATTTCCTTGACCTGAACCTGCTTTTGCTTCTTCTTTTGTTCCTTGGCTGACTTAGCCTTATCAAAAAGGAACTTACCGTAGTCCATAATGCGACATACTGGAGGTTCAGCATTCGGACTGATTTCTACTAGGTCTACACCTGCTTCATCTGCCAAAGTCTGAGCATCTCTGATGCTTACCACACCAATAGCTTCACCATCAATGCCTGTTAAGCGTACTTCTGGTACACCTGTGATTTCTTCATTGATTCTATTAGGGGCCGGCTGACGCCCTGCTGTTTTTTTGATCTTTATGACCTAATCCTCCAACAATTTGAGACTACGGAGCGAAATCTGTTGATGGATTTTAGTGGCGAAATCTTCAAGTCGCATCTTACCTAAATCGATACCATCACGGGTACGCACCGCTACTTCCTTATTTTCCATTTCTTGATCGCCAACGACCAATAAATAAGGGACACGCCTTAAGGTGTGTTCGCGTATTTTAAAGCCTATTTTCTCATTCCTCAAGTCAAAAGACGCTCGAATACCTTGTTCTTTGAAGAATTTTACGACTTCTTCAACATAATCAGCCTGTTTATCGGTGATATTCATCACCACAACTTGCATTGGGGCTAACCACGTTGGGAAACGTCCTGCATATTCTTCGATCAAGATACCTAAGAATCGTTCCAAAGAGCCTAAAATAGCACGATGGATCATCACAGGAGTCTGACGGCTGTTATCTTCGGCAACGTAAGTTGCACCAAGACGGCTTGGCAACGCATAATCGAGCTGTACAGTACCACATTGCCACGCGCGGTCCAAACAATCGTGTAAAGTAAATTCGATTTTGGGTCCGTAGAACGCGCCTTCACCCGGTAATAAGGTGAACTCAATATTGTTATCACGCAGTGCTTGCTTAAGCGCTTCTTCTGCTCGGTCCCACATCGCATCGTCGCCGATACGTTTTTCTGGGCGAGTAGACAGTTTTACCACGATATTTTCAAAGCCGAAAGTGGCGTAAGTATCGTAAACCATCTGGATACAGGCACTCACTTCCGCTTGAACTTGAGCGTCAGTACAGAAAATATGGGCATCGTCTTGGGTAAAGCCGCGTACGCGCATTAATCCGTGCAGAGAACCTGAAGGCTCATTACGGTGACAACAACCAAACTCTGCCATACGTAATGGCAAGTCGCGGTAAGATTTTAACCCTTGATTGAAAATCTGCACGTGTCCGGGGCAGTTCATTGGCTTAATGGCGTATTCACGGTTTTCGCTGCTGGTCGTGAACATGGCTTCTGAGTATTTATCCCAGTGACCAGAACGTTCCCACAACACGCGGTCCATCATCAATGGGCCTTTCACTTCTTGATAAGTGTATTGGTTTAACTTACGGCGAATGAATCTTTCTAATTCGAGGAAAATACTCCAACCGTCGTTATGCCAGAACACCATACCGGGGGCTTCTTCTTGCATGTGATACAAGTCGAGCTGTTTTCCGATTTTACGGTGATCACGCTTAGCCGCTTCTTCAAGACGGGTTAAGTGTGTGCTCAGGGCTTTTTTGTCGGCCCAAGCAGTACCATAGATACGTTGCAACATCTTGTTTTCTGAGTTGCCACGCCAGTAAGCGCCGGCAATGCTCATTAATTTAAAATGTTGGCAAAAACGCATGTTAGGTACGTGCGGACCACGACACATGTCGATGTATTCTTCATGATGATACAGCGCAGGCGTCGCGTCTTGACTGATATTTTCATCCAAAATGGCGATTTTATAATCTTCACCGCGCGCCGCAAAAGCATCACGTGCGGCTTGCCAGTTGACCACTTTTTTTACTACGTCATAGTTGGTTTTTGCCAATTGCAACATGCGTTTTTCTAGGGCGTCGATGTCATCTTGAGTCAGTTTATGCTCAAGGTCGATATCATAATAGAAGCCGTTATCGATAACAGGACCAATCGCCATCTTGGTTTCTGGCCACATTTGCTTAATCGCGTGGCCTAATAAATGCGCACAAGAATGGCGAAGAATTTCAACACCTTCTTCGTCTTTAGCGGTAATGATTGACAGCTCAGCATCGGTTTCAATGAGATCGCAAGCATCTTTTAATTCGCCATTAACGCGGCCGGCGATACAGGCTTTTGCTAAACCAGGGCCAATATCAGCGGCAACATCGAGGGTCGATA
>JBOFUF010000092.1:0-4590 GCA_051652445.1 Shewanella sp. | reverse complement strand
CAACAGAGCTACCATAGAGGGCATCGTATATTGGCATAATAGCGCCACCGGGATAACCAAACACTGTGGTCACGCCATGGGCAGCTAATACTTTTATTACCGCGTCTGCACCTCTGATCATCTGCCCTGGTTGCATATTCACTCTCGCTACGTTAGTCCTGAATTGCCGAAAATCGACGCTAATTTTTTACTCTTTCGAAGCTGGGTCTAAAACGGTGCCCTGAAATCTATCCCTTGAAACCTATCCCTTAAACCTATCCCTTAAACCTATCCCTTAAACCTATCCCTTAAACCTATCCCCTGAAACGAAGAACCCCCCGGTCCTTTCGGAGCGGGGGGTTCTTTTGAAACTGTTAACCTTTTAGGTCTATCAGTTCGCCATACGCCGCCCCCGCTGTGATTGAATAATCACGACGGTAATAATCACGATAATGAGCTTGGCAGCTTGGTTCAACATCGATATGGGTCCCTAATCAGTTTGTCTAAAATTAAACGCTAAAATTGTGCGCTAACATTAAACATAACGTCGATGTTAGCACTGCCCTAGCGCGGGCTATTAGCTTTACCATAAAGCGACAGCCAAACACAATAAAAAATATCTTTTGTTAAAAATTTCAGCTTCCCTGCCGAGACAATGCAAAACAACAATGCAAAACAACAAAGTAAAACGTTAACTGTTGATCCTCCGTCTGCGCCATTCACCTGCCGCTGGATTCATTCACTGAACGCATTCACCCACGAACGTTCACCGAAGATTCTCTCACTCACGATTAACTCACACACTGTGTCGTTTTTGCCCGCTCGACAACCCACGAAGCAGGTAAAAATTTTACTTCTCGCTAAGCTTATTTCTCACTAAGCGGATTCATCACTAAGCCAGCTCAAGATGCACGTTTTACTCTCTTGAGCTGACTTGGGAGCTGCGTTGAGACCCAAGTCCTTTGAGCCTCACCCTTCTCCCCCAATGTTGGGCTTAACTAAGCATCAATTAAGTATCAATTAAGCCTCAATTAGGCCTCAACAATACTCTTCATCTCCGTCATGTAACCGCGCAGCTCAGCGCCAACATATTCCACTGCCGTTTCACGAATCGCTTCGTTAACCGCGATGAGCGTAAGGTTGTCGACACCGGTGGCGCTGTCTTTGAGGCCAGCACCTAAATACTCAGATGACATGGCATTAACGTAGTCGCGCAGCATAGGTACGGCGGCGTGGTTGAACAGGTAGCAACCGTATTCGGCGGTGTCTGAAATCACCACGTTCATTTCGTACAAACGCTTACGGGCAATCGTGTTAGCAATAAGTGGGGTTTCGTGCAGAGACTCGTAATAAGCCGACTCTTCCACAATACCCGCAGACACCATAGTATCGAACGCCAGTTCCACACCCGCTTTGATCATAGCGACCAGGAAAATACCTTTGTCGAAATAGGTTTGTTCGTCGATATGCTCGCTCGATACCGGCGCATTTTCAAAACCGGTTTTGCCGGTATCCGCGCGCCAACGCAGCAAGTTGGCATCATCGTTCGCCCAGTCTGCCATCATAGTGCGAGAGAATTCACCGCTGATGATGTCATCCATGTGTTTTTCAAATAATGGTTGCAGAATTTCTTTTAAATCTTCTGCTATTTCAAAGGCTTTAATCTTGGCAGGATTTGACAAACGGTCCATCATGTTAGTGATGCCGCCGTGTTTCAGCGCTTCGGTGACGGTTTCCCAACCTTGCTGAATAAGCTTGGCCGCGTAGCCTGGCTCAACGCCATCGGCAACCATTTTCTCATAACCTAAGATGGCACCCGTCTGCAACATACCGCATAAAATGGTTTGTTCGCCCATCAGATCCGACTTTACTTCGGCGATGAAAGACGACAATAAAACACCGGCTCTGTCACCACCCGTTGCACTGGCGTAGGCTTTAGCAATCTCTAAGCCATCACCGTTTGGATCGTTTTCTGGGTGAACGGCAATAAGGGTCGGCACACCAAAACCCCGTTTGTATTCTTCGCGCACTTCAGTGCCGGGGCACTTAGGCGCCACCATCACCACAGTGATATCGGGACGAACTTGCATGCCCTCTTCAACGATGTTGAAGCCGTGTGAGTAAGACAAGGTTGCACCTTGCTTCATTAGTGGCATCACCGCGTTGACCACGTTTGAGTGCTGTTTGTCTGGTGTCAGGTTAAGCACCAAATCCGCCGCGGGGATTAATTCTTCAAAGCGACCAACACAAAAACCGTTGTCGGTTGCTTTTTGCCATGAGGCACGTTTCTGCTCGATCGCTTCGCCGCGCAGGGCAAAAGAGATATTCAGGCCCGAATCGCGCATGTTCAAACCTTGGTTAAGACCTTGAGCACCACAACCTAAAATAACAATATTCCAATCTTTGATGTACTGACAGCCATCGCTAAACTCAGCACGATTCATAAAACGACATTGGCCAAGCTGTGCTAATTGTTGACGCAAATTCAGAGAGTTAAAATAGTTAGCCATCTGATATACCACCTATAAGTCATAAATTTCGGACGTAACCAAACTAACATAATGTTAAAATTTGGTTGTGATTGGCATCACTATAACCCATGTTTGTTATTGCTTAAAATGATATATTTAAAACTTCATATTGCACTTTTCGCAACATCGCCACGATGATAATCGGTAACACTGACCGCAATATGCCGCTCTCAATCACGCCGTCACTCAAGCTTAAAGGCCCAGGTTCAGACTAAACAGGATAAGCTCATGGATATTCGCACGCTCAAATTGTACCTGCACTTATGTGATAGTTTGCACTTCGCCAAGACGGCAGAGCAGATGCATGTGAGCCCATCGACCTTAAGCCGAGCCCTACAAAGATTAGAAGACGAAGTGAATGCTAAGCTGTTAGAACGGGACAATCGCAGCGTGACCTTAACCCATGCTGGACGTGAATTTAAACGGTTTGCCGAGCAGACCTTGCAGCATTGGCGCACGCTCAAGCACAGTATCGATCCTCAGCAAGATGTACTACGTGGGCGATTGAATTTGTATTGTTCAGTCACCGCCGCCTACAGCCATTTACCTGGTTTATTGGATTTATTTCGCCAAGAACATCCCTTGGTCGAAATCGCGTTAACCACGGGGGATGCAGCCAATGCGCTCGCCGAAGTGCAACAAAATCGCGCCGATATCGCCATCGCCGCCCTACCCGAACCTTTCCCCAGCAGTTTACACTTTGCCAAAATAGACTATGTGCCGTTGTCGATTATCGCACCGACCATCCGCTGTGCAGTTCAGCAGAAGGTTAGCCAAACACCCATCGATTGGCCGAGCTTGCCCTTTATCATTCCCGATCATGGTCCCGGGCGGCGGCGCGCCGACAACTGGTTTAAGCAAATGGGCTTCAATCCGACTATTTATGCCCAAGTGTCGGGCCAAGAGGCGATTGCCTCTATGGTCGCCTTAGGTTGCGGTGTGAGCATGAGTCCTGAAGTCGTCATCAATAACAGCCCAGTGCGGGATCGCATTCAACTGCTATCGTCACCCGTCGCGATTCCACCGTTCGAATTAGGTTGCTGCTGCAAAGTGAAACGGCTTGACGATGCCATAATCAATGCGTTTTTGGAGGTGATTTAAACATCCGGCGAGCTGAGTTTGTCGATAGGTTCGATACGGGTCACCAACAACTGATCGACCTTGTAAGAATCGATATCGACTACCTCAAATTTATAACCCGCATAATTGACAAAATCGGTACGCTTAGGAATTTTACGCAGCATATACATCATAAAACCAGCAATCGTTTCGTAGTTCTGATTGTGCGGAAATTCCTCAATGCCGAAGGCGCGCATCACGTCGGTAATCGGTGTCACCCCGTCGACTAACCACGAGTTGCTATCACGGGCGATAATCTGCTCTTCGCTCTCGTGCAAAGACCAAGCCCCCATTACCGCGCGCTGCAAATCGTTGGTCGTGACAATCCCCACCACTAAGGCATATTCGTTCATCACCACCGCAAAATCGGCGCGGCTATTCTTAAAATATTCCATGGCCTCTGACAAACTCAGGGTATCAGGGATAATTAATGATGTATGAACTAAGTTACTGCCTTTTAGGATGATATTCTCACCGTTGATCACCCGGATCAGCAATTCTTTCGCATCAACAAAGCCCTTGATCATATCCAACTGACCATCACAGACGAGAAATTTAGTATGGGGATTTTCAGAAATTTTTCGCTTGATATCTTCTTCACTGTCTTGCAGTAAAAAGTACACTAAGCTTTCGCGGGCCGTCATGGCCGAAGTCACAGAAACGGTTTGCATTTCAAACACGTTTTCCATCATCTGTTGGTCGCCGCGATCGAGCACCCCCGCTTCGGCACCGGCATTCATCACCGCATAAATATCATCGGAGGTAATGGCATCGTTACGTACGGTTGGGATCTGCAGCAATTTAAAAATACCATTGGCCATGCCATTGAATAACCACACTAATGGACGTAATAGTACGATACAAAAAGACATAGGCCCGACAACAGCCAAAGCCACAGGCTCAGGCATCGCCATGGCAATGCGCTTTGGCATTAAATCGGCAATTAAAATAAAAGCACTGG
>JBOFUF010000091.1:0-5680 GCA_051652445.1 Shewanella sp. | reverse complement strand
AAACCTTATCACCCACGCTAACGGTCAAAGACAGCAGTTTACCCGCGAATGGCGCAGGCACTTCCATGGTGGCTTTGTCAGTTTCCAAGGTAATGAGCCCTTGGTCAGCCGTAATGACATCACCCACAGACACGAGCACTTCAATGACATCGACATTGCTGGCATCACCAATATCCGGCACGTGAATTTCTGTTACCGCGACCACGCTTGTCGCTGGTGCAGTAGGCACTGCAGCCACTGGCACTACCGCAGCGGTGGGTGCCGCTTGGGCTGCAACGGGTGCAACAGCCGCAGCCGTTGCGCCTGCAACTTGCATCATCGCAATCAAGGTACCTTGAGAGACTTTATCGCCCACAGCCACGTTCAATTGGGCTAATACACCGGCGAAAGGCGCAGGAATATCCATGGTCGCCTTGTCGGTTTCGACGGTCAAAATCGATTCTTCTGCCGCGAGGGTATCACCCACAGCGACACAGATTTCGATCACTTGCACTTCATCGCCGCCGATATCAGGAACAAAAACTTCTTTTAATTCAGACATTTTAATTGCCCCTTACGCGTACTGTGGATTGATCTTGTCAGCGTCGATACCATATTCTTTAATGGCGTTGGCTAACACATCGACAGGCAGCTCTTTGCGATCAACCAATGATTTCAGTGCCGCAATCACGATAAACTTAGCGTCCACTTCGAAGTGGTGACGCAGATTCTCGCGGCTGTCTGAACGACCGAAACCGTCAGTACCTAACACTTTATAATCGGTAGGGATGTAAGCACGTAACTGCTCGCCATAAATCTTCATATAGTCAGTTGCCACGATTGCAGGTGAATCACTTGAAATCACTTGGCTGATATAGGCTTGTTTTGGCGTTTGCGTTGGGTGCAACATGTTCCAACGCTCAACCGCTTGACCATCACGAGTCAATTCGTTGAAGCTGGTGACGCTAAATACATCGGCAGTGATACCAAAGTCTTTCGCCAGTGCTTGCGCCGCTTTACGGGTTTGTTCAAGGATAGTGCCACAGCTCATTAACTGAACCTTGCCTTTACCCGAGCCTGAAACGGTTTCCAGCTTATAAATACCCTTAACGATACCTTTTTCGGCACCTGCTGGCATTTCTGGCTGCACATAGTTTTCGTTCATTGTGGTCAAGTAATAGAAGATATCTTCTTGATTTTCACCGTACATACGACGAATACCATCTTGTACCACCACGGCAATTTCATAACCAAAGGTTGGGTCATAGGTAATACAGTTAGGGATAGTGTTCGCCAATACATGACTGTGACCATCTTGATGCTGTAAACCTTCGCCGTTCAGGGTTGTACGGCCTGAAGTGCCGCCCACTAAGAAACCACGCGCACGCATGTCACCCGCAGCCCATGCCATGTCACCAATACGTTGGAAACCGAACATAGAGTAGTAGATGTAGAACGGGATCATCGGCATATCATTGACTGAGTAGCTGGTCGCTGCCGATACCCATGAAGACATAGCGCCGAGTTCGTTAATCCCTTCTTGCAATACTTGACCGGATTTATCTTCACGGTAGTAAGCCACTTGGTCTGAATCTTGCGGAATATATTTTTGGCCTTCGTGAGCATAAATACCCACTTGGCGGAACAAACCTTCCATACCAAAAGTACGCGCTTCGTCAGGAATGATTGGCACAATCTTTTTGCCAATTTTCTTGTCTTTCAGCAAGGCGGTGAGTACACGCACAAATGCCATAGTCGATGAAATTTCACGGCCGTTTGAGCCCTGTAAAATCGAATCGAAAATTTTCAGTGACGGCACTTCCAGCTCTTCAGTGAACTTTTGACGACGTTGCGGCACGCTACCATGCAGCGCGGCACGACGGCTCATCATGTACTGCACTTCTTCCGAATCAGGACCTGGGTGATAAAAAGGCAAGTCTTCTAATTGGTCATCAGGAATAGGAATGTTAAAACGATCGCGGAAGTAACGAATAGACTCCACGCCCATTTTCTTCACGTTATGAGCGATGTTTTTACCTTCACCCGCATCACCTAAGCCATAACCTTTAACGGTTTTAGCTAAAATCACCGTTGGACGACCTTTGGTTTTTTGGGCGTGTTCTAAGGCGGCGTACACTTTCACCGGATCATGACCACCACGGTTTAAGCGCCAAATGTCATCATCTGACATGTTCGCCACCATTTCGGCCGTCTCTGGGTACTTACCAAAGAAGTGTTCACGCGTATACGCGCCACCTTTGGCTTTACAGTTTTGGTATTCACCATCAACGGTTTCTTCCATTAACTGCAGCAGTTTACCGCTGGTATCACGGGCCAATAATGGATCCCAATAACGACCCCAAATCACTTTGACCACTTCCCAGCCTGCGCCGCGGAATTCGCCTTCAAGTTCTTGGATAATCTTACCGTTACCGCGTACTGGGCCATCAAGGCGCTGCAAGTTACAGTTGATAATAAAGACTAAGTTATCTAATTCTTCACGGGCCGCTAAACCAATAGCCCCTAATGCTTCTGGCTCATCACACTCGCCGTCACCTAAGAAACAGTAAACGGTTTGTGCAGAACAATCTTTAATGCCACGGTCAGTGAGATATTTCAGGAAACGCGCCTGATAAATCGCTTGAATGGGACCTAAGCCCATAGAAACCGTTGGGAATTGCCAGTAATCTGGCATCAGTTTTGGATGTGGGTATGAAGATAACCCCTTACCATCCACTTCTTGACGGAAGTTAGCCAGTTGATCTTCGCTTAAGCGGCCTTCTAAGAAAGAACGCGCATAAATACCAGGCGCGATATGACCTTGGAAATACACTAAATCGCCACCGTCTTTTTCATTCGGTGCGCGAAAGAAGTGGTTAAAACACACGTCATAAATCGTCGCGCTTGAGGCGAAGCTTGAAATATGGCCGCCAAGTTCTAAATCTTTCTTAGAACCACGCAGCACCATGGCCAAGGCATTCCAGCGGATGATGGCGCGAATGCGACGTTCCATCTCTTGGTTGCCAGGCATGTGCGGTTCTTGACCCGCTGGGATAGTGTTCAGGTAAGCGGTCGTTGCATTGTAAGGCAAGTGAGTGCCATTACGACGGGCTTTGTCGATCAGCTTTTCGAGTAAAAAATGCGCACGCTCTGGGCCTTCCTGTTCCAACACGGCTTGCAGGGCATCAACCCATTCCTGAGTTTCTAATGGATCTACGTCTTGTAGCATATCTTGAGACATGAAACTGTCCTTCTATATACATGGTAATGAATGGTGTTTGCGGCATATTCCGATTTAGCACGCAGCTAAATCACAGAACTTAAGCGCCACTCTTTAAACGGCGCAAGCTTCGCTGCAACCGGCTATCTTCTTCCCGCACAGACAACATCACCTCTTCGATGTAACTTAAATGTTCATTCGAGGCTTCTCTGGCGGCATCGGGATCGCGACGCACGATAGCAGCGAGCAACGCCCGGCGGTGATCGTTCGCCATAGTAGAAGCTTCTTCGCGGCGGCTTAAAAGCTCCAAATTCTGCATCACATTTTGATGCAACACAGTGGTTAAACTCAGTACAAGGTGCAACATGGCCACATTGTGTGACGCCTCCGCCACCGCACGGTAAAACCGCACAATCGCGTCAGCTTGTTGATCGATCCCAATGGCAGCTTCCACCTCGAGGATCGTACGGTTGATATTTTGCATATCGGCGTCAGTGCCGCGCAGCGCAGCAAAATAGGCCATCATGCCTTCAGTGGCATGACGAAACTCCAGCAAGTCGTATTGACTCTCTGGATCAGAATTCATCAGTTCAACGATAGGATCGGCAAGACTCTGCCACAATTGCTCTTTGACATAAGTGCCACCGCCTTGGCGGCGCATTAACACCCCTTTTGCCTCAAGCTTTTGAATCGCTTCACGTAAAGAAGGTCGAGACACTTCAAACAGAATGGCCAGCTCGCGTTCAGAGGGTAGCTTCTGACCGGGCAGCAAACTGCCCTCTAAGATCATCCGCTCTAATTGCGCCATGATCACGTCAGAAATTTTTGGCTGATTAATTTTACTATAGGCCATAATGCGCTCAGTTCCGCTGTAAATTGGTCTTACCAATTTTTTTGATTGAGCGCACTTTATCAAATCAGCGTTTTGATGTCCAGATTGAAGAACAACCTAAAAAGGTGATCTTGGTCAAAAGTGATGATCTTATGCAAAAACACTCACGATGAGAGAGCATAGCCTAAAAAAAGAACTAGGGAGTCAGGCCATTTAACAAAAGCACCGGCGTCGGTTTCGAAGGTGCTAGGCTCTAGGTTCTAGGTTCTAGGTTCTAGATTCTAGAAGGAGCGCAGCGACGCCCTAGCAGCGCAGCGTCCTAGATTCTAGAAGGAGCGTAGCGACGCCCTAGCAGCGCTAGCGCCCTTCTTTGCTTGCAGCCCAGCGTCCTTCTGTTAACTCACCCATCCAAAAATGGTGAGCAACGAAACAATAGCAACCATCAGGGTAAAGTTGCGTTTACTCAATACCAATAAAGCCAAAGTGGACTGAACACAAATAGGTGCGCCTGAAACCTCAGTCAAAGGTTGAGCGGCGACTGCCGTCGCGGTAATCACCTTTCTGGCGCTGGCATTAACCCCTAACGCATGCTGACGCCACGCCGTTAACCCTTCGCTAAACTGCCCACTGACTGCGTAACCAAAGGCAAATATGCGGCTGGGTATCCAGTCTAAAACCGCTAACATCGTCCCCACTAAAGGTAAATTAAGTGATTTTCGGGCACTTTCTTCGGCATAATAACGCACGGTGCAATACAGCACCGCCCCCACCGGACCTAAAAAAATCAAAAATAGCGCCACTGCACCATAATAGCGATAGTTAATCCAAGCCACACTTTCACCCACCTTTGTCCCTAAATCCTTTTCAGACACCGCATCTAAACACTCGCTACAATCGAGCTCAGCAGCAAAGTGGTAACAGGCTTGCACATCAGACCGACAAGCCGCTTGCATATATTTCTTAAAAATATCACGCTTTTTCATATGATTAAAACAAATTACGGCCACAAAAACCCACAGCGCTAAACTGAGCATTCCCCAAAACATTCCCGCCACGAGCCAAGAGAATGCATAAACAACCAAGGCCGGTAATACGATAGCGAACGCTATCATCGCTGGCGTCAACGACGCTTTATCACCAAAAAATGTCACCTGATAGGATTGCAATAAACGATCACATTGCCATGTTGAAGGAAGCCATTTCAGTCGCTCCACCAAAATGGCGACTAACAGTGAAAATAAAGCCATCGGTTGTACTCCTTGTAAAAAATGGTTACGGATAACGGAACTCTGCGTTTACCGATTAAAGTTTACCGATAACAGAACGTTCGCAGGCTCACTCACAGAACGCTGCGCTTACCGTAAGGGCGAAGCCCGTTCCGTCTTCCGTAAGTCGCGAAGCGACGTTCTGTTATCCCTGTCAAATCCGTAAGTCGCGCAGCGACGTTCTGTTATCCCGGTGAAATCAGTGAGTCGCGCAGCGCCTGTAAATACCTTTCCCAGTCAAAGCTTGGGCCAGGGTCGGTTTTTCGTATGGGTGCTATGTCGCTATGGCCTACAATCCGTTCGCAGCAGAGCGACGGATACTCGACGAACAAGGCTTGGGTCAGCGCGACCAATGATTGATATTGTGCGGCGGTATAAGGCTCA
>JBOFUF010000090.1:0-1492 GCA_051652445.1 Shewanella sp. | reverse complement strand
CCAGCTGCGGTAACTTGCTGAGTGAAATCCGTTTAGGCCAACGTACTACAGTGTTTTGTAGCATTTGCCAGACACGCTAACATGACGTAATGGATAAAAAATGTATAAATAAAAATGCCAAGCAAGTGCTTGGCATTTTTATTTATTTAATCAATTACCTCTGTCAAAAACGATATTCAAAACTGCTAAATAGCGTGGCATTGGTATCATTTTCTTGGACTTCAAACTCAGAACGAGACACTGTCCCCCCCAAACTCAACATCCCCTTCCACACAGGCATACGATACGAAAGCTCTAGCATCAACAAATCTTCTTTGGGCGGCTGTGGTGCCCAAGCGTTCGCCACATTCGTGCCGTCGTTGTTCAACTTCGCATAACGCAGCAACGAAGTAAAACCTCGGCTATTACTAAACTGGCCAACGAGACCCAGTACATAGGTTTGAGCATCGCTATCATAGGTAGAACCTAAAGCACGTCCATAATAGCGAGAGCCGCTCAGGTAGACAGGATCTTCATAGAAACAATTGGCACGGTCGCCATCACATGTTACGTAAGTGTCCGAATATTCCATAAACAGCTTAAACTGCTGTCCCAATGTACCAAAATGGGTATCAATCCCCCAAAGTGAGCCACAGTCACTGCCATTTTCACAGCTCTGCTCGAGATATAATCCAACGGGGATATCCTGCCAAGTGTCGGTATAGCGCAGATCAATACTTTGAGTTCTATGGCCTGCATCGCGGCGCTCATTCGGCGCACAATCATTTGTACCATCGAGACAAACTGCATTACTTGCAACCGAATCCCACCAAGAGTCAAAGTGACAATCTTGGCCCTCACCACAAAATAAGGTCGACCAAGACAAACCGACTTCTAGCTGTTTAATCGGCCTTGCACTTAAACGCATATCCCACTCAGCGGTCTTAGGTACAGCCCGCTCCGCTTCCATTAAGCTAACACCCGTTTTAAAGGTCCAAGGACCTATCCAAGATAACCATGGTGTTTGAAAAGCCTCAGAATTATTTCGACTCAGTGTGAGTGACTGCATAGGCCGAGCGTTATTAGAACGGTGCAGTGCAGAGTCAAACCCAGGTCCCCACCATTGTTCAACCGAGCCTAACGTCGCAATCCAGTTACCCAAAATGATGGCAAAATACGATTCATCAAGGCGGAAGTTTTTATTATCTTGGGGATCATAGGTTTCAGCCACGGTCGTCTTGTAGGCAACACGCGATCCTAAATACTCGTAAGACCCCAGTACTTGTCCTTTCTCGCGATAGTCAGAACCATAGTGCTGAAAACGGGCAGGATCAGAGGCTACCGATACTTTTACCCGGGAATTTCCACGATTATCGATGGCACTTTGATAATAAAAATTAACCCGTGCAAAGGCTTGCACTAAAGAAGGCGAGAGCAATTCAGGCTCAATTTTAGCTAAATCACCGCCAATCCCCGACCACATTAAGGGATAAGTATTTACCGGCACAGTGAT
>JBOFUF010000089.1:0-8546 GCA_051652445.1 Shewanella sp. | reverse complement strand
TGCTCACGTTAATGGTCGCAGGCAATACCTTGTGATGCAGTGCTAGCGCGGCTTTGATCACCCCCGCAGTCCCTGCGGTGGATTTTGTGTGGCCCACTTGGGATTTCACTGAACCTAACGCGATATGTTGATTGGTGTCGCAGCCTTGGGAAAATACTGATTTTAAGCCATTAAATTCGGCCACATCACCTGCGGCAGTGCCTGTGCCATGGGCTTCAATTAAGCCAATACTGTGCGGGGCAAAACCGGCGTCGTCGTATGCGCGCTCTAATGCTTTAGCTTGGCCTTCGGGGCGCGGCGCATAAATGCTCTTAAATTTACCGTCCGATGAGGCACCAACGCCTTTGATGACGGCATAAATTCGGTCGCCATCGCGCTTTGCATCTTCAAGGCGCTTAAGCGCGACCATGCCGATACCTTCGCCGATCATCATGCCTTTTGAATCGACATCAAAGGGTTGAATGGTTTCATTGGTGGTGAAGGCTGGCGTTTTTGAGAAGCTCATGTACATGGACGGCGAGTTGTCGGTACAAACGCCACCGGTTATCATCATGTCGCTGCGACATTCGGTCAGTTCAGTCAACGCCATACGCATAGCGGCAAGCGAGCCCGCGCAGGCAGCATCGACCACGCAGTTCATGCCGCCAAAAACAAAACGGTTGGCGATACGGCCTGCAATCACGTTGCCTAAGGACCCTGGGAACGAGTTTTCTTCCCAGTGGATATATTGGTCTTGGAACTTTTTGATCAGCATTTCGCTGTCTTCATCGCTCAGGCCGCTGCTTTTGAATACTTTTTTCAATACTGGATATTGCAGACGCGCGTTTAAGCTGTGACTGATTTTTTGGCCACCGCCTACGCCTAGGGTAATGCCGATACGATCGCGATCGTAATCAGCAGGCAGATTGGCATCGGTGAGTACTTCTTTGGCAACCACGAGTGACAGCAGTTGTGAGGTATCTGTCAGCTCAAGAATATTGGGCGGCAGACCAAATTCCATTGGGTTGAAGTCGACGTCAGGCATAAAACCACCGCGTTTACAGTAGCTTTTATCGGCTTTGCTTTTGTCGGCATCGTAGTAATCTTCGGCGCGCCAATGGGTATCTGGGATGTCAGTAATGGCATCGATTTTTTCGCTGATCAAATCCCAAAACTTATTCAAATAACGCGAGTTAGCAAAAATACTGGCCATGCCGACAATGGCAACGGGCATATCTTTCAGCCGTTTGTTGAGTCGTTTATCTTTTTTTGACTCAGTCGCTGAGTGAGGTGCTGAAGGGGTATGGCTCATAAAGAGTCTCCACGGGTCGACCTGGATACGGTGACCTTGTTTTGGGATTTAGCCGCGCTTGTCTTTGGCGTGCCATGGGCACCGGGAAAACGGGCTAAGAAGGTGTGATAGTTGCGAACGAGCAACTTTCGTAAATGAAACGGCCCATGTTTGAGGACATAGGCGATATATCTATTGGTTGCTTGGGTGTTGCTGTCTTGATAAATATCGAGGTAAATCCAATCACTTGCTGTGTCTATGCCAAGCAGTACCGAGCTTGGTGCTTGAGCGGTGAGCTGCGGCGGTATGGTGAGTGATACCACTTGTACCACAGTATCACCGTCGGTACTCGGCAGGGCCAGCGCCTTGGCCAAGGTTTCTGGATTGACCGTATAAGTGTGAATGTCGCTACCTTGGGTCACGGGTAATTGATTAAAATAGCGCAGCGGCACCGGTGGGGCTTCAAACTCATCGAGCCGCGATATGCCGTAGCGCTTTAAGCAACGAGCAAGGCCGGAGCGCGACACATTGGGATTAATAAAGGTTTGAGTGACGCTGAGCAATCTATCTAAGGTGAGTCTGAGTTGGTAGCGTAATCCCACCACCACATATTCTTCCATTGGCGTGAGTGTGGTATTGAGATGGTGGGGCGTGTTCGAACTGTTGCTAATGGACTCACGCTTGCGCCACTTGCGTACGGTTGCCTCGGTAATATTTAACATCTTTGCTAGCTGGCTGACGCTCAAGTCAGATTGCTGGATAAATAGGCGTATTTCCGGCGTAGTGGTGGCGTTGCGATGCCGAGGTGTACTGTCTTTTTTCGCTGCTTGAGTCGTGCTCTTGGGGGCGTAAGACGGCGTTTTAGATTGAGCGTCGTGAGTTGCCATTAAAAATAATTATTATCCGACATAATCTCTTGGGGCTGGTAAGCCATTTCGGTTGACTCATCACTGACATTGTTAACCTATGCCATGACAATCTGATTAAAACCTGTGCTTATCATCTGTGTTACTTAATGGGGATGCAGATTACCTGAGGTTTTGGGTCGATACAATCATCTGGGACTGGAATTGATTGGCTTTCAGTAAATTTTGTTATTTTGTGTGCGTTATGTTGGTTTTTTGATTATGACTTGCGTTGTTGCCGGTTTTTTAACTTGGGAAGATGTGTCTAGCACACCGCTTTTTTGAGTTATTGGGGTAACATGCCTTATTGTAAACTTCGCTCTTATCGGCGCTGACTATCCGCTGTGCTGGCTATCACGGCACCGCTTAATGGCCGCCCGTAAACTGAGGCACTGCAATTAGCGTTTTCATGGCGTGAAAAACGGGCTATCGCATCGCGCTAAGCGGGGTTTTAACTAATGAGTTTGGCAGCGTTCATGCTATGTAAGAGGAATAATGAATCCAGATAATCACGCTATCTCGCCATGCGTCTTGGGTATACCTGATAGCAATAATGTGCATGTAGATCTCTTTTTTATTCCCCTTAATGATATGCCATCGTCGCAAGTCTCACTTGCTCAGACTTGGTTAAGTGCGGATGAACTCGCTAAAGTCGCACGTTATCGTGATTTTAAGGCGCAAATAAAGGGATTACAGGTCAGGGCGGCGCTGCGGGCCGTGCTATCTCACTATGCGGATGTTTCCCCCAATGAGTGGTGTTTTGAATATGGCGCTAAGGGCAAGCCGCGTTTAACGGCGAAATTGCAACAACAAACAGGCCTTGAGTTTAATCTGAGCCATAGTGGTGAGTGGCTGCTGATTGGGGTTTTGCCAACCACACCCGCTATTCAGCGAGGTAATATTCGAACTGAGGTCGTTGAGTTTAATACCATTGCTCAGTCAGTGTTTAGATTAAATACTGAGTTTAGCCAGCCATTACTTGGGGTCGACATTGAAAGGTCGCGACCGAAGACAGACATCTATCCAATCCTAACTCATTATTTTTCTGCCCAAGAAACCGCGGCCTTGTTAGCCCTCGCTGATGAGTCAAGTCAGCGGCAGCGTTTTTTCGATTTATGGGCGCTAAAGGAGTCCTATATCAAGGCGACTGGCCTAGGCTTAGCACAGTCGCTTAAATCTTTTGGCTTTGAGCTTAAGCCGTTTGAGGAATTAACAGTAGAATCGCTTGAGCTGAGATGCCAGAATAGCGTATTAAATCAATCCTGCGATGTAACGCAGATGCTGAGCGTCTATTCTAATATTCCGTTTCAAAGAGAGAATAAACCAGATTTACAGCATTGGCAGTCGCATTTTGGACGTTTGACTGAAGAGTACCGTTTTGCCGTGAGCTTAGGGCATACAGGTCATACCGCGATTCCGATGAAACTCACCGCGCAGCTGAGCAGCATAGAAGCCTTACTTGCAGATTATGGTTAACATTCATCTTAGGTTAAATATTGTTGGCGATAGTCACGGGCACAATATGTTGAATTTTAATCGAATAAATAAGGGGTTACAATGAAACGAGTTAAGTGCCTATTACCTGCGACGATACTGGCGTTGCTATCTGGTTGTGGCTATTTTGGTGGCGATGAAAAGCAGCAATTGGAGCAGGCTTGGTTGGCTCAAGATCCACAGCTGCAGCAAGTGGTTGAGCAAATTCGAGCCAATGGCTTAGATGTGGTGGCTCAAAGTGCGGCGGTGGGTACCGTATCTGCCTGTGTGGCTGAAAAACTCAGTCAAGATCCGCTTGGCAAGTTAGTCAATGTTGAAGGTTCGCTGGTGGAATCGGCTAAAGTGGCAGCATTGCTCGGTGACTTACAGAAGGTGATGGAGCAGGACATCAGTTTTGATCAGGTTGCGAGTCTGCTGCAAAAGGGCGCCGATGCGGCAGTCTATGCTAAAAGCCTTATCGAGCAACAAGGTTTAGATCAAGCCTTACAAAGCCTTAAGCAAATGGCGGCCGCGAGCGAGCAATTTGCCCAGCAAGACTTAGGTGCGCATTTTCAGCAATTGTTGCTGGAGTGTAAAAAAGTCACTCTAGCGCCAGCCTCTGCTAACTAATCGTGCTTTAACCTGACAACAGCTTAAATACGCTTGGGATGACACTGCCAATCCGGCGTTCAACAGGAATATACGCGAGCAAGTCTCTCCCATAAAAAAGCCCTGAAAGTTCAGGGCATTGATGCCCTTATTTTACGCTAGCTAGGTTGCGTAATATAAGGGCAGATTAATCTTAAGAGTGCTTAAGTTATCGATAATTACTGTCTTGCGAGTCTATGACTTTCAGCCGGATGTTCAAAATCACTGCGATAAGGGTTGATGTCTAACCCTCCGCGACGGGTGTAGCGGGCATAAACCGTCAATTTAGTGCAATGGCAGAAACGTTTTAAATCAACAAAAATGCGCTCGACACATTGCTCGTGAAACTCGTTATGCTGACGGAAAGAAATCAAATAGCGCAGCAGTTTCTCGCGATCGATTTTAGGCCCTTGATAACGGATCATTACGCTCCCCCAATCGGGTTGCGATGTGATCAAACAGTTGGATTTTAGCAGGTTAGAATTAAGCGTTTCCGCGACCGTTTGCTTATCATCTGTGCTGTTAACTAAGTAATCAGGATTAAAACTATAATCGCTGACGTCAATATCAAGATCGTCAATACAAGTGCCTGGTAACTCAATAATACGCTGAATACCAAAGTTTTTTGGCTCGATAATCTTAACGCTAACATCACCTTGAGCACACTGACTTAAGTCTTGTATTAAGGTTTTTTGCAGTGAATCTAGGCTATCAAACTTGGTTTGATTAAAGCTATTGAGATACAGTTTGAACGATTTTGACTCAATCAGATTCAGGCTTTCATAGCTTAAATGAAATTCAGCTATGGCCACCATAGGCTTACCTTTGGCATTTAACCAAGACAGCTCGTAACCCGTCCAAATATCGGCACCATGAAACGGTAACGTCCCAGTGAGCGCAATAGCATTACGGTTTAGTGAGCGTGGAACCCCTTGCAGCAGCGACGCATCATACTCGGCTTGGTAGTCGGTGGCTTTACCTAACGTTAGGCCAACAAGCGCTTGCGCATCACTATAGGGATCGTGAATCTGTGTCATCAATACTGTTTCCATGTCAAAATAGGCGCACATTATACCTGAAATTGGATTGTGCTTAAGTGTCTTGTCTGCCCGCACTCGATAAATTTTTGCAAAACTATCATCAAGCTTACTTAACGAGTTTAGGTGAACTACCGCGTTATTACCCACAGGGTGAGCCTTCTGTGTGTATTCAAGGCGAATGTCAACCCGATCTTGAACAGGCTGTTTCTTGGCAGCCAGTGAAACGCAAAGTGGAAGGCAGTTTCGCCAATGTAGAGCATGCACTGGAGTTAACTTTATGGCCAGAGATCAATGATTTTTACGGTCATTATTTCTCTGCCCCCGTATTATTTGACTCTACGTGGGGCACGGGGGAATTGTTGCAAGCGTGGAATGAAACCGATTTCGATTGCTTGCAACAGAATATGATTGGCCATCTAATGATGAAAAAAAAGCTTAAGCAAGCGCCGACTTGGTTTATCGGTCTGTTAGACGAGGGAGATAAGATGCTTACCATCAATAACAGTGATGGTAGCGTATGGATTGAAATCCCAGGTGAAGTGCAATCTGAGCAATTGTCCTTGAGTTTGACCGCGTTTATTGAGGCATTATCGCCACGGATAGCGCCACCCGTTAAACATGAAGAACTCCCTATGCCCGCATTAGAGCATCCGGGTATTTTCACCAGCTTTAAACGTATGTGGCAAAACCTTTTCGGTAAACGTTAGTGGCGGTAGCTTGAGGCTATCTTGCTGCGCGTTCTCAGTCTTCAATCATGTTTACCAGAGTATTAACGCTCAACCTAAGCGTGGCTTATCTTAGGTTGAGTTCTGCAAGGGGATAAACAGATGTTATTGATGATCCCAAGACAGATTCGACACTATGCGGCAAGGCTCGCAGCGAAAATGAAACATATCCAATAACGGTTCATCGAGTGCCCAATCATGACGACCACAACGTGGGCAAGGTCTTGATTTTTCTGAGGCAACATCTTGGCCGCCCACGCGATATAAATAGTAATAGGTCGGGATTTTAGTGAGATATTCGATACGGCCGCGCAAATCCCAACCTCTGCGAAATAAATCACTGTCAGGACTCGATAATTCTTCTAGTGCGGCAAATTCTGCTTTGGTGGCCGCCGCCATTTGCAGCTCGTCGCAGGCTTGCCATTCGCTCTGCCAACGGATAATACGCTTATGATCGCCATTAAAGGTCGCTGGCAGACGATATAACGGAATGGGCAGCAGATTATCGCCGCTGCGTAGGGGCGAGCACATATGCACAAAACTGGTGTATAGCAGTTGCCAGCTGGGTGTTTCGATATTGCTGACTTCTGAATTAATGTCCTGACCGATAAACTTTTCCCGCGGTGCAAGTAGTTTAGCGTCGGTTAATTCGACTAAGGCTTTTTTCACCCAAGGGCTGTGATATTTGTGCGCTAAACTGCTTTTTTCTGGCATCAATAAACGCACTCTAAACTCACCGTCATTAAAGGCGACCGCAAATTCTCGCCCTAAGATTTGGCCGTTAGCTCGATAAGCTTCAAGGAGCTGGTTAATGGCCTTCTCGGCGGCAGATATCGTGGTGTCGGCGAAGCATTCGAAGCGCAGTTCAGTGACAAACATTAAGCTGTTTTTCCTTGGATTTCTAATAAGTTGATGCGTTGTTTAAGTTCAAGCAGTTCGTTTTTTAATTGCATTATTTCTGTTTTTTGCTGCTCAGCATGACGTTCAAAATACGCCTGTTGCATCTGCAAGCGCTCGGTGAGCACTGCAAGGGTTAAGGTATCGTTAGCTGCAGTGGCTTCGGTTGTCGGGCTGATGGCTTGCAACTCAGCTAAACGCGCGCGATCCGCCTTAGGCATAGATTTAAATTGCTGTAAGCCTTGGATCAATATAGGTAAAGGTAGGCTACTACCTAAACGGGTTTTAATTAAGGCAAGGCTCGGTACTTTTCCGCAGGCTTCGAGCGAACGTGCGGCCGCTAATACTTGGTCAAGGGGACTCATCATTAGCAAAATTCCTTAATTTGTTGAATGATTTAAACCGATTTTAAAATAATGATTAAGTTTTTTCATTTAAAAACAGAATCTTGTGATTTGGCATTTATATTGATTATTTATTTTGTCAATTGTTCAGTCTAACGACCATTATTTAGGCTTTAGTCACCATTACACAGGATGTCACAGGATTAACCATAAATTAAATAATAAACTTATCACCATCACTTTTTTAGGGCTCGCAAGCTTAGGTCTTAGCGGCTGCGTGGTCAATGTCGGTGATGGAGAATCGGGCTGGGGTGAGACGGCTTACAGCAAAAATTGAACCCATGGGTCTTATCATTTACGTAGCTGAGTGTCGAGTTGCTCAATGGGAGCAGTCCATTGGGCGTCATCTTCTAAGCCTTCAATGATAAAGCTCTTTTGGGCAGGAGTCCAAAAGGGCGCTTGGCTTAAATGGATGTGATGGTCGATATCATGGGTTGCAATAAACTGCGCTATGGCCTCGTCGCTACTGTCTAAACCGAGTTGCTTAAACAAGTGGCTTAAGTCTGCCGGAGTTGTGTCCATCATTATTTCCTTGTCAGTATAGGGCCTTCATTTAGAGTAAATGCTTGATCAAAAAATGCAATCTATGATTAAAATTTGCACTTTTTAGTTTCCTTGGTAGATTAACTGTTAACTATAAAAAATGTGAGTTAAGTCAAGGAATACCCATAATGGACAATGAAACCTTGGAAGGCTGCCGTGCAGTTTATTTGACAGCGGAAGACTTACGCATTGCCGCTTCTATTCTCTATAACGCTTACCATGATGATCCTTTTTTTATTGATTCATTGTTTACCTCAGATAAAGCTACATATGAGCAAAAGCTGCGCGCGGCCATTCGCGAGGAACTCAATACGCTATGGCAACAAAAACAAGCGCTTATTGGTTTATTTGATCATGAAAGACTCGTTGGTGTCGCCTGTGTTGTGACTCAAGAAGTGCCTTTAGGAGAAACGCGATATTGGCATTGGCGTTTAAAGATGCTGCTGGGTACAGGATGGCAATCAACCCAAGCATTAATGAGAAAAGAGTCCAATATTGTTGAGCTTTTACCCAGTAATCACTGCGGTATTTTACAGTTTATTGCGCTTGCACCAAATGAACAGCACAGAGGGCTTGGGCATAAGTTAGTGCAAGCTGTGGTGAGTTGGTGTGATGAACAGCCTGATTTGGATGGCATCGGT
>JBOFUF010000088.1:0-6159 GCA_051652445.1 Shewanella sp. | reverse complement strand
CCCAGTATTCAATCGAGATTAAGAATTACACAAGATTTGTGCATGTTCAACAACTTAACAGGTAGACTTCTAGAAGTCTAAAGATTTAAGTGTCGATCACAGTCATCTCATTACAACTGCTCTACCTAAAAAATGAACCGATAGCCAAGAATACATCAACACCCCATGGGATTGAGGCGATTTACCGCTGCCCACTTGGGAATCTGTTTATATTCAGGGAGTCATAGCCGTATTTATGCTTACACCACTGTGATTAAGCAGCCCAAGCATTGCCATCAGCCCTCAATCAGCACCACTGATACTTTACGCTGTCATTGCTGCCTCACTTTTAGCGCCATGGGTTTGGATCAACCGCATCAGCAAACTCGGCGCCGATCGCTCCAGCGTATTCTTTAATTTGATGCCGAATATTGCCGTAATACTGGCGGCAATACTGGCGACGATGATCCTAGATGAAACCTTGGGCATCTATCATTATATTGGCGGTGCTATGGTTATCGTTGGTGTCATGTTGGTGTCATGTTGGTGACAGATAAAACCTAAACGCATTAATAACTTGAACTATCAAGAACAATAAGTATTCACCGCTAAGCCTTGGTAACGCGGGTAAACATAAAACCAAGCCCACTCATCCAGATCCCCCTCTCCCAGCCATACTCGTTCAGTGCGCCTACTGTTCGAAGTGAGTGGTTGTCATTCTCCTCATAAACTCAATGGTTAAGTTGAATTTAACACGACTCCATTGCGTTAAACTGCCATTGTTAACTCATCTAAAAGTGAGTAAATCTAATGAAGAAAAAAACAAGATATTGATTATAAATAAAAATAAACACATTAACTCACCTTGCGCAACCTATTAATAACGCATCGATCACAGCGGAAGTAAAAACATCTAGACGTCTAAATTGACAGATTGGCAGGGATCAAATATGCTCAGCTTCAAGTTGCGAGGCTAGGATGCCGAAGCGACACTCATTTTAAACGAGTTTGACTGCTAAAGATCCTGCGGAAAAAACCTAAGCGAAAGAGAGATAACATTTGAGCAATCCAATACCCGTCGCATCACAGTACAGCCCAGCATCCTTTGTTGCCCTGTTACCATTATTTGTTTTCCTTGGTCTTTTTATTGGTGCAGGTGTGTATTTCCAAAGCCAAGGTGTCGACTTTGCTTTCTATCAATTACCCAGTGTTATCGCCATTTTACCTGCGATTATTCTGGCGTTAATGCTATCTAAACAGAAATTAAATCAATCAATTGATACCTTTATTAACGGTATTGGCCATAGCAACATCATTGCTATGTGTCTGATTTATTTACTTGCAGGTGCCTTTGCTGCGGTAGCAAAAGCCACCGGTGGTGTTGATGCGACGGTGGCGCTTGGTTTGTCGTTAATTCCATCAAGCCTGTTATTACCCGGTTTCTTCGTGATTGCCGCTTTTATCGCAACAGCCATGGGCACCTCTATGGGTACCATTGCTGCTGTCGCGCCAATCGCCCTAGGCGTTGCCGATCAAGCACAAATTGACTATGCCTTGATGGCGGGTGCAGTGATGTCTGGCGCCCTATTCGGTGACAACTTGTCGATTATTTCCGATACTACAATTGCAGCTACGCGCACCCAAGGCTGTGATATGAAAGATAAATTCCGTGAAAACCTGATTTTCGCTATCCCAGCATCACTGCTGACCTTTATCGCCTTTGTATTTGCCGGCCAAGGCCAAGCAGAATTGGCGACACAGAACATAGATTTCATTAAGGTAATCCCTTATTTAACCATTCTTATTTTAGCTGTGGCGGGTCTGAACGTATTTGTGGTCTTAACCATAGGTATCTTATTAGCAGGCGCAACAGGCCTGTTGACGATGGATTACGGCGTGATCCAGTTTGGAAAAGATATTTATGCAGGCTTTAGCAATATGCAGGAGATTTTCATTTTATCTATGCTAGTCGGTGGTTTAGCCGCACTGATGCAGCAGCAAGGTGGTCTTGCCTTTGTGAGTAAACAGATTGAAAAACTGATCACGCGTTTCTCCAAGGCACAAGGAGAAGCTTCATGCCGCGCAGCAGAGCTAGGCATGGCAGGTATAGTCGCAGTGACTAACTCTTGTGTGGCCAACAACACGGTTTCTATCGTAGTGACGGGTGATATTGCCAAAGACTTAGCCCAGAAGCATGGCGTGAGCCCGAAACGCGCAGCCAGCGTACTCGATATTTTCGCTTGTATTATCCAAGGGTTAATTCCCTATGGGGCCCAAGCTTTGCTGATCGCATCGACCTTTAGCATCACGCCCCTTGCCGCGGTTTCACACGCTTGGTATTGCATGATTTTAGCCGTAGTGGCGGTTGCCATTGTGATGTTCCGTAAACGTCACTAATTTATAGTGCTGTTAACATCGTTAGCCTGTGCTTATTCACATAGCAGATTAAGCCGCTAATAAGTACAATCAAAGGAGCCCAATTCGGCTCCTTTTTTATCACTTCATCAATATTGGATCGATATGCGCCTTGCAAAATACCTCGCCCAGTGTGGCATAGGCTCACGCCGTGAAGCCTGTCGTTTGATTGAGGCGGGACGTATTTCATACAATGGCCGTATCGCCAGCCACACAGATAGCGTAAGTTTGGATTCCGCATTAAATGGACTCGATAGCATTGAGCTTGATGGCAACCCCATCACGAAAGCCGAAGCACTCAGCTATTGGATATTGAATAAAGCGGTTGGTACAGATTGCCGCCTACTTGAGCAGGATGAAACGAGTTTACTACACTTGCTCCCTAAGGCACCCAGACTCTACCCTGTCGGCAGACTCGATAAAGATTCCCACGGCTTACTGCTGTTAACCAACGATGGTGAGTTGACCCATAAACTGCTGCATCCTCGTTTTAGCCACAGTAAAACCTACTGGGTACAACTGAATCGGCCTTTTGATGATATTTTCCTGAGTAATATGGCGGCAGGCGTAAAGTATAAAGAAGTGCAAACCTTACCTTGTGACGTACAGAGGTTAGCCTGTGACCGCTTTGAAATAAAATTAACTCAGGGCTTAAATCGACAAATTCGGCGCATGGCACAGGCACTAGGGTATCGAGTGATTGATTTACAACGGGTGGCGATAATGAGCCTCAGCTTAAGCCCGCGAGGAGTCAATGCACTAAAAGAAGGTCAAATGCGGCCACTCACCCCAGAGGAAACCACAGCACTTAAGGCCGCACTACTGACAACAGGATAAGTCGCAATTGAGTGACAAAAACACTAAGCCAAGTGCGCGTAGGCGACCATAAACTCACGAATGCTGCACCGATTGAAAGAATGCTGCACCGATTGAAAATGGGAAGTCATGATTGCCGATGTAAAAGCCGCGAGATTGATTGCTACCCATTTTGCTGACAACAAAGAAAACGGCTCGCATATTTCTATGCAAGCCGTTGTTTTATTTGGCAGGGGTGGGGAGACTCGAACTCACAACATGCGGTTTTGGAGACCGCCGCTCTACCAATTGGAGCTACACCCCTGTTGACGAGACGCATTATGCTAAAAGCCCCTCCAAAGGTAAAGTACTTTTTAAGGTAAATGCATTAACTGAGGATTTTTCAATCAAGTTCACCCATTGCTGGTGAATTAATTACCATTAAGCTTAAAAAGCCGTCGCATATTGGACTTAATGCTTTAATCGGTGAATGAGGTAAAGAACTCCCCCCCCCAATGGACCATGCAACTGAACCATGCAACTCAGTGCAATTCATGCGAATGATGCAAGTGATGCGCCTGTTTTGGCAATTTGGCGGCGCGGAAAGCTAAAAGCCACGCATTTATCGAAAAAAGTTCTAAGTTCGATTTATAAAAGGGATGTTTTGTAGTATAAGCATCGTCAATTTCATACACAGCTCGACGGAACCACTCATGTCTGACAAATTTTTCTTCAAGGGGCGCAAAACCCCTAAGCCAAAGCATGAAAGCTATGGCTATAACACTAAGCGTGCCGCTAAACCGGGTACGGAAGCTTTACCTTTGCAATTAACCGTTGCAGACGAAACACGCAAACTAGAAGTTGCCGCTATCGTTGCCGAGCATCAACTGTTCGCCCATATCGAAGTCAATGCCGACGTTGTGGAAGATATCCTTGAATTAGAAGGTTTATTAAATAAGCCGACAACCACGACTGTCGAGAAAAAACCGAATCGTAACGAGCCTTGCGCTTGTGGAAGCGGTCAAAAATTCAAGAAGTGCTGCGGCAAGTAAACCGGTTTACCGATAACAATACATGTGCGAGGGTCTTTTGCTGCAACTCGCAGTTGCAACACTATGCCCTTTTTTCGCGATGCCCCAAGGCCAATTAATCTTCGAGTATTGAGATAAAAATCCGCTGTAAGTCATTTTTCCACAGCTGAATAATTTTGCGGGTCTTGTCTTTATTCCAAAAACACTGACCAAATAAAATCACACCTGCACCTTCGAGACAACGCTTATCCTCTATTTCAAAGAGATCGAATAGTGGCTGTTTTACGCTATCAATCGGAATACCAATGTCTTTACTGTCGGCGGGATTAAGCCAGCTCATGCTCGGATCGGTGTGAGAAATCGTGCCCCAATAAAGATGAGGCTTATTATCACTCGGATCGGCATCTGCAAAATTAACGAACAAATTCTTCGCTCGCCAGCGGTATTTACGATCGCTATCGGTATATACCCAAAGATTGGATGTGGCTAAATCTGAGTGACGCAGCAAACTGTGGAGTAATTTGTCTAATCCTTGGCTCGGCACGCGTTTTTCAGTGCTCGCTGGTGCAGAGACCTCAACTTGGTAGTCTGCTTTAGGTTCTTGTACTCGATCATTCACTGATGACAGAGTCGATACTTGCGATGCTGGCATCGAAGATGATGTAGGCGTTAGATCTGCCGTACTGGTTGATACCTGTGCTATAGAAGCTTTGTTTGCAGGCGTATGACGACGAGGTTTACGGCTAAAATCAATCATCAGCGCATCGGCATCTACCAGCAGTTGCTGCACGTCGATGGCATCTTGCTCCTCACGGGACTTTTGTGCCGACGGTTTAAATTCAATGCAATCGGCTTGATGATAGCGCGAACCAAAACAAGCGGCTTTACCGTCTTTTGAGGCTTTACGGAAATATGCTTTACCACCGCACCCAGGGCAAATTAACCATTGCCGCAAACGTTCGATATCCCCATCGGATAATTGTTGAAACTTAAAAACACTGTAAGTGGTTCTCGCAGTTAAATGATCCGCTGTTTCGAGCTCACAAATAGCATCTAACATTGTGTCCTCCTTTATTTCAGCCTATTGGCAGCCCCCCTTCTCTACGCCCAAGCATTGACCTCAAAGGCGATATCACCGAACTAATCACCGAACTAAGGCGATAGAGCAAACACCCGATAAAGCAAACCTAAAGCACTGGTGCCTTGCGAACTCACATCCGAAGGTAATGGCGTGATGTTAACTTTGCGGCAGCTTTAATTTCGCGCTTCATTGCGCATCCTTAAAATATGTCACCAATACCGCCAGCAAAGGAGAAGGAATTAACGACTCGGTATTTGTGGCACTTGCGGCATGATAAAAGGGGGTCAACTGAGTGATTAACGCGTTGAAACATTCCCGCGCGGCCAAGGCATCCGCGGCAGCGTAATGGATTTGCGCAGGGGATAAAGGCACGTGCTGCCAATTCGATAAGGTGAGTTTTTTAGGTTTGTCGATACGTACACCCAAAAGCGCCGCAACTAATTGGCGCGTTCCCATCTCTTTCTCTGCGCCAAGTTGAGCCAGTGCCCAGTTTAAATCTAATGTTGAGGCGACATTAATGCCCCACTGTCGCTTGAGCGTGCGCACATCACCGCGTAAACCGACCCCGACTTTGAGTATGGTTTCATCTTCTAATAAGGCTTTTAACTGGATGAATTGCTCCCCCAAAATGGCATGTTGAAAGAGATAACAGGTCTCCGCTGTCGCGATTTGGATAAGACTCAAGGGATGCTGCACGCCGCGATCAAAGCTTGCACGGGTTTCGGTATCAAAACCCAAAACTTGCTCAGTCTGTAATCGTGCCAATACGGCATTGAACTCCGACGGCTCAACCACCTCGATACCGATAGCCTGAAATTCAAAAGCGTCTAGCGCTGCAAGCTCACTATCATCGATACG
>JBOFUF010000087.1:0-1878 GCA_051652445.1 Shewanella sp. | reverse complement strand
GTGATTATATCTGGGATAACGCCCCAACGTTGACTCGCAAAAGCGGCGCCAACACGGCCAAAAGCGGTAATGACTTCGTCAAAAATCAGTAGGATGCCGTGCTTTTTAGTGATTTCACGCAGACGTTTTAAGTAACCTTGTGGCGGCAATATCACCCCTGCTGAGCCTGACATTGGTTCAACGATCACGGCGGCAATATTCTCGGCGCCATGCAGGGTCACTAGTTGTTCTAATACTTCGGCTTTTTCAGCGCCAAAGTGCGAGAGTCCACGGGTAAATGCCGCATTTTGGATATCTAAGGTGTGCGGTAAGTGATCGACGCCTTGCAATAATTGGCCGCTAAATGCTTTGCGGTTATTGCTTAATCCACCCACAGAGATGCCGCCAAAGCCGACACCGTGGTAACCCATTTCGCGCCCGATAAAGCGGGTGCGTGAGGCTTGACCATTGGCTCTGTGATAGCAAAGTGCCATCTTAAGCGCAGTATCGACGGACTCAGAACCTGAGTTAGTAAAGAAGACTTTGTTCAATCCCTCAGGACTGAGCTCGACTAACCGCTCGGCAAGTTCAAAGGCGATAGGATGACCCATTTGGAAGGAGGGCGCGTAGTCCATCTCTTTAATTTGTTTGCTGACCGCTTCGCTGATTTCTTTGCGACCATGGCCTGCGTTACAACACCATAAACCGGCGGTGGCATCTAATACCTTATTACCATCAATATCCGTGTAATACATGCCTTCCGCTTTGGTGAGTAATCGCGGGTTGGTTTTGAATTGGCGGTTGGCGGTAAAAGGCATCCAGAAATGTTCAAGTGAGGGTGCGCTTGAGGAATTGAGCGGCAAATCGGCCATAGTGTCTACCTTGTCCTGTATTTTCAGGTCTTGTTTTAGGGTGGCTAATATTTGCTATGCTATGTTAGAAATAATGAACATGGAAGAGCCGTGTGCAGTTATTTGTGGCAAAAAAGCTATTTTTGTAAAAAATATTGAATTCTATTGTTTAAACAGCGTAATCTGACGACCACGTTATGACAGTGATGATGTTTAGCATTTACGCTAAAGTCGTCCTAGGTCACTACTTCTTTGTCGATGAACAATAAACCACACCTATACGAACTATTAAGAGGTCATCATGAGCACACCGCAGAAACGTAGCGAATGGGAAAGCTTAGCGGCTAGCCTGTCTATCAATGGTAAGGCTTTTATCAATGGCGAATATCAAGATGCCGTTTCGGGCGATACCTTTGATTGTATTAGTCCTATCGATGGCCGCTTGCTCGCTAAAGTGGCAAGTTGCGATGTTGCGGATGCCAATCTTGCGGTTGCCAATGGCCGCCGCGTATTTGAGTCCGGTGTTTGGTCGCAGCAATCGCCGGTAAAGCGCAAACAAGTGATGATACGTTTTGCCGAGTTACTCGAAGAAAATGCGAATGAACTTGCCCTGTTAGAAACCCTCGACATGGGTAAGCCGATTCGTTTCTCTAAAGCGGTGGATGTGGCAGGGGCTGCCCGTGCGATTCGCTGGTCTGGCGAAGCGATTGATAAAATTTACGATGAACTTGCGCCAACGGCTCATAATGAAATTGGCATGATCACCCGTGAGCCTGTGGGGGTTGTGGCCGCGATTGTGCCGTGGAACTTCCCTATGCTGATGGCATGTTGGAAGCTCGGCCCCGCGCTGGCGACAGGTAACAGTGTGGTATTAAAACCTTCCGAAAAATCCCCGTTAACGGCTATCCGTATGGCGCAACTGGCCATTGAAGCTGGGATCCCGCCAGGGGTACTCAATGTGCTGCCAGGATGGGGCCATACCGTAGGTAAAGCCTTAGCATTGCATATGGATGTGGATACCTTGGTGTTCACGGGCTCCACTAAAATC
>JBOFUF010000086.1:0-4646 GCA_051652445.1 Shewanella sp. | reverse complement strand
GATGAAATTTAAACAGATTGCAGGCTCAATGAAGTATGCCTTTGGTGTACAAAATAAGGTGGAACTTAAAGATATCCCCAAAGGGACGTCTGTGATTGCTTTAGAATTTAGACCCGGTCGTCCTGAACCCACGCCGATTGAAATCATTAACCAGCAAACGAATGAAATCACGGAACCCGTTTTGGATTTTCAAGCGGGAGAAGATGATAGTGCCGGCGCCGTGCAGCAGCAAAGTGGGTCTCAGCGTGGCGGCGAAGCCAGTGCTACGGCGCAAGAGAAGATTAACCAGCAAGTGAAGAAGATGGCGCAGGAACTCAATAAAGAGATCACCGATGGGGCGATTGAAATTGAGTCATTAGGTCAGCAGATTATTATCCGTATTCGTGAGAAGGGCTCATTTGCTTCTGGATCGGGTTTTCTGCAGCCTCGATTTAAGCCTGTGGTGCGTTCTGTCGGTGAGTTGCTAAAAGATGTACCAGGGATTATCACCGTGTCGGGTTATACGGATGATATGCAAATAAATGATGAACTCTATAGTTCTAATTGGGACTTATCCAGTAAACGCGCGGTGGCTGTAGCCCATGAATTAGTACAGGTCAGCGGCTTTGATTCTAAACGGATGAAAGTGGTCGGTATGGCGTCTAACAATCCGATTGTGCCTAACGACTCATCGGAGAACCGTGCCCGTAACCGCAGGGTTGAAATTGCCATTGAGCAAGGAAAAGCCAAGGAGTCTGAAGAGATTCAGATCGGTAATTCGCCTTAAGTGTTTAGATTCTCTCCCACTCTAAAGCCGCGATAGTATTGCGGCTTTTCTTATTGAGCCAATATATTTTCCTTCTGTTAGTCAATGCTTTAGGTGTCTAAGCCTTGTGGTTGGTTTATCTCTGTTTAGGCTTTGTTTTAATCGCGTCAGTGTGTCATTGCTATGCTTGCTTAACCATTTTTAAATGAACTATTTTTAATGCATCATCTCAAACCACTTTTTAAACGGGGTAATTCAAACCACTTGAATAGGCTTTTATGTCATTATTTCAACAAAGTTAGCTTAAAAATTCTGCCGTGATTGAGTCATTGATACGCAATGAATACGTCATAAATATGGCTTGTGTGGCGGTTTGCTCTGTGCGTTGAAACTCGCCTTTTTAGGTTGCTTGGGTATATAATCCCCGATTATTCTTTTAACCAATTTTGCTGTTTTAAAATTGCCCGCGGAAATACCATGAAGTTTATTGTAAAGCTGTATCCAGAAATCATGATGAAGAGCAAGCCTGTGCGCATGCGCTTCACCAAAATGCTCGAGACTAACATCCGTAATGTGCTTAAAAAAGTTGACGAAGATGCGAAAGTGCAGCGTCAATGGGACCGCATTATGGTCATGGTGCCAAAGGATAAGCCAGAATTGGCCCAAGCTTTTGGTGAGCGTCTGGCGTGTATTCCAGGTATTGCACATGTCGTGCAAGTGGATGAGTACAGCTTTACATCCGTTGATGATATTTATCAGCAAGTCTTGCCTGTTTACCGTGAACAACTGGCGGGTAAAACCTTTTGTGTGCGAGTAAAGCGTACTGGCGATCATGATTTTAATTCTATTGAAGTTGAGCGTTATGTCGGCGGTGGCTTAAACCAGTTTACCGATGCGCTGGGCGTGCGTTTAAAGAATCCGGACATCACTGTTAATTTAGAGATTGAGCGCGATAACCTTTATATGGTGACTAAGCGTATTGAAGGTCTAGGCGGTTTCCCTATGGCGACGCAGGAAGATGTATTGTCCTTAATTTCGGGTGGTTTTGACTCTGGCGTCTCTAGCTATCAATTTATCAAAAAGGGTGCTCGTACCCATTACTGCTTCTTCAATCTGGGCGGCGCGCAACACGAAATTGGTGTTAAACAAGTGGCTTACCATTTATGGAAAACCTACGGTGAATCCCACAAAGTGAAGTTTATCTCTGTGCCTTTTGAACCTGTGGTTGCTGAGATTTTAGAGCGTATTGATAACGGTCAAATGGGCGTAGTACTTAAGCGTATGATGATGCGCACTGCGGCACGCATCGCAGAACGTATGGGCATTCAAGCCTTAGTGACCGGTGAAAGTTTGGGTCAAGTATCGAGCCAGACTTTGACCAACTTAAACGTCATCGATCGCTGCACTGAATTGTTGATTTTACGTCCCCTAATCGCTATGGATAAGCAAGATATTATCAATGAGAGCCGTAAAATCGGCACCGAAGATTTTGCGAAATCAATGCCGGAGTATTGCGGCGTCATTTCGCAAAAGCCGACGGTAAAAGCGGTATTAGCTAAGGTTGAAGCGGAAGAGAAAAAGTTCTCTGAAGATTTGATTGATCAAATCCTCGCCCAATCTGTCACTATCGATATCAGGGAGATCGCAGAACAAATGGATACTCGGATTACTGAGACTGAAACGGTTGCCAGTATCGAAATCAATCAAGTGGTTATTGATATTCGTGCTCCAGAAGAAGAGGAAAGTAAACCGCTTCAAATTGAAGGTATTGAGATAAAGCGCATCCCATTCTTCAAGTTAGCGACTCAGTTTGCCGATCTCGATAAGCAAAAAACCTATTTGCTGTACTGTGAGCGTGGAGTGATGAGTAAGTTGCAGGCATTGTATTTAATCGAGCAAGGCTACACGAACGTGAAAGTGTATCGCCCATAAAACGATGCCAATTTGGCTAGCTAGGTATTTCATCAGTCGGATTGACTTGCTCTACAAATAAAAAAAGCCGCATATTAATGCGGCTTTTTTGGCTTTTTAGGTGAGCTTAATGTTGGAATGGTTAGGTTAAGCTGTTTATGTGGACACAATGTACTCAAAACACTGGTGTTTACAAATGATTAAATGTAACAATGAGGATTAGAAAAACTAATCAAAAATGAGGCTAAGTCACTATGTCTAGACGATTACCACCGCTGAATGCGGTTAAAGCATTCGAGGCTGCCGCGCGGCATTTGAGCTTTACCCGGGCAGCGGAAGAATTGTTTGTAACGCAGGCTGCAGTGAGCCATCAAATAAAGGCATTAGAAGATTTCCTTGGATTAAAATTATTTCGCCGAAAGAACCGTTCTTTGCTGTTAACCGAAGAAGGGCAGAGCTACTTTCTTGACATCAAAGATATTTTTATTCAACTCGCGGATGCGACCAACAGATTACTTGCCCGTAGTGCAATTGGTTCGTTGACCGTCAGTATGACGCCAAGTTTTGCGATTCAATGGCTCGTGCCACGCTTGGCTAAGTTCAGTGATAAAAATCCCGATATCGATGTGCGAATAAAGGCTGTTGATACTGAGGCGAGTTCATTAACCGATGATGTCGATGTCGCCATTTATTATGGCTTAGGTAATTGGCCCGGGCTACGTGCAGATAAGCTTAGAAACGAAGTGCTTATTCCTGTGTGTTCCCCCTTATTACTTAATGGTGCTAAACCGCTGGAAAAACCGAGTGATTTAAAATATCACACTTTACTGCATGATATGAATCGGCACGATTGGCAGGCGTGGTTTAGACAATGTGGCATTACTGATATCAATGTAAATCAAGGACCTATTTTCAGTCATTCTTCGCTGGTATTGCAAGCTGCGGCCCATGGCCAAGGGGTGGCGCTGGGTTATAGCGTGTTAGCACGCCCCGATATCAAAGCCGGACGTCTAGTGTGCCCATTCCAAGAAGTTTTGGTCAGTAAAGATGCTTATTACTTGGTTTGTCAGCAGAATCATGCTGAGCTTGGGAAAGTGGTGGCGTTTCGTGAATGGATGTTAGACATGTTTGCTGAGGAGTCTCGCAGTGAGTTGTTGCCCGGATAAGCCAAGTTATGTATTAGAAGGGCTGCCTGCGAGTACTTTGATTTTATTGGCCCACGGCGCGGGTGCTAACATGGATTCTGATTTTATGCAGGCCATGTCGGCGGGATTAGTGGCCGAGGGCTTCCAAGTGATGCGCTTTAATTTTCCTTATACGCAGGCCAATACCATCGATGGCAAACGGCGTCCACCGGACCGTGCGCCTAAATTACTCGCGTGTTTTACACAGATGCTCGATATCGCCCATTCACAACCTCAAGTTGAACGTGTGGTGTTAATGGGGAAATCCATGGGCGGTCGCATGGCCGCCTTGTTAGCCTGCGATCCTACATTAGCGGCGCGCATCGATAGGGTGATCTGTTTAGGTTATCCTTTTGTGCCACTCAAAGGTAGCGAGCCTAGATTAGCGCCATTGAATGACTGCCAAGTGCCAGTATTGGTTATTCAGGGGGAGCGGGATAAGTTTGGTGACAAAGCGCAGGTTCCACGCTGGCCGCTGAAAACTGAGATTGAATTAGCGTGGATAACCGACGGTGATCATAGTTTTGTCCCAAGAAAGTCGTCAGGCACCAGTGAAGCCGCTAATCTTGCTCGTGCTATTGATTTATCGAGTGATTTTATTCGTGAGTTTTACCCAAACAACCTGAAGATGCAGGATTCAGCGGGAGTTTAACGCACTTTAGGCAAGGCGGCTATTTGCAGACCTAGTGGACTAAGTTAAAAATAACCAACGCAGCATAAAGTGCGTTACCCCGTGATTAACATCAGCCGCCGGGACGGAGCGCCTAGGGCACTTCACTTCCGTGTTGCATCAATTCAAAAGGTAG
>JBOFUF010000085.1:0-6758 GCA_051652445.1 Shewanella sp. | reverse complement strand
GTGATAGGTAGTAATGTGAGTGATAAAAAATAAATCACTGGTATTAGGCAAATAAACCCCCAATAACTGCAGATCTGAACAGCCACGGTAGACCAAGTCGCACCGTAACTCACAACACTCACATGGGACTCAATATAATGGCTCGACGGCATAATCAGCCGCCACCACTGGGCAAATTGCGGCATATCATGGACGGGAAAGGTAATGCCCATAAAGGCAAAGGCAGGCGCAAAAAGCGCAGTGCAAAAGCTGATCACCCGCGCACTATCTCGCATCAACACAAATACCAATAAGACCAACAACCAAATTGCCAGTAACATCACAGCTTGGGCGAACAGTAACAGTAGCAAACTCCCCGCTAGTGGCAGAGAAATATAGTGATAAAGCCACGTTAGCATAAAGCCGCCCTGCAGCATCAATATCGGCGTAAACAATGCCACTTTCGCGAATACTTTAGGCCAAAAATGTTCAGTTAAGGTAGTCGATATGCCATCGGCCTGAATGATAGGCACTAAATGCAGCTCTCGATTTAAGCTATTGGCCATCACTAGCATAGAGAACAACTGCCACAGCGCAATCAGCACTGGCGGCACTAAGAAACCTATGTAGTTGTTATTAAGATTAAACAGCGCTGTTGTTTGGCTTTTGACTGGGGTTAAATTTACCGCAACTTGGGATTTAGGCGTACCATGGGCTAATTGTTTTAAGCCTGCTAAATGCAATAAGCCGTCACCTAAACTCAACTGAATTTGGCTTGAGAGTAACTTACCCACCAGCAAAAACTGACTGTTGTAGCGCACATCAATGGTAGGCTTATGGCCTGTAAGTAAGTCCTTTTTCATCTCATAAGGAAACACCACTATGGCATACACTTTTGCCTGCTGCATCGCCGTCACCGCCGAGGACAGATCCGCATAACTTTGAGGATCGGTGACGGGGTTTGCCTTAAGCTGGCGAGTCAGCATACGACTTAATTGGCTATGGTCTTGATCGACTATCGCAACGGGTAACTGTCTTGGCAAACCAGCACTAAACATCCACCAAAGGCACAGTACACTGAGCAGTGGAATATAACTTATCAACGCTAACTGCCAAGGGTCACGCCATAACGCACGCCACTCACGGCGAATTAGCATCATAAAGCTCACGCGTGGCGGCGCCTCACTATGGCTGCTCGGCTTGTTCTGCTCTGTTTGGCGTTCAGTCACAAGCTTTACTCACTTTGCAACAACACGGACATACCCACACGCAGGTTCACAATCGGTTCACTGGGGCGCAATTGCACCTCAAAAGTACGCATATCAAAATCATGGCCACTTTCGGTCGAGCGCCAAGTCGCAAAATCACCCATCACACTAATATGGAATACGGTGAAAGTGACATCCTTATCAAGAGCTGGAATCTTCAATTGAATGTTATCGCCTTTATTAAAGCGTTTGAGCTGATCTTCACGCACTTGAAACACGGCCCAAGCATCCTGCATATCAATCAGACTGACAATCGGGAAACCACTGGGAGCCAATTCACCCGCCTGCAATAACACCTCGCTAATTTCACCGGATTTAGGCGCACGCATTTGGCTATCGGCCATAATCGCACTGACTTCTTTGACGGCACCTTCGGCCATACGGGCATTACCTGCCGCGGCGGCCTTAGTCTCAACTCGCGCCCCTTCCTGCGCCATTTGGTACATAGCTAACGCCGCTTGCTCTGTATATTTTGCCGCTTGCCATTGAGTAAAGGCTTCATCGCGCTTTTGCCTTGCCGCCACACCTTCATTAAAGAGGTTTTCGACACGTGTATACGTGGTGTTCGCGAGCGTTGCCGCGGCTTGTGCTTTGAGCCATTGATCCTTGGCTGCCATCACTTCTTGGCTTCGAGCACCGTTGTTAGCTTCAAGCTGCATCGCCTTAGCGGCATCACGGCCGCCTTCAGCCTGCATTAACTTTGCAGCGAGTTCCGGACTGTGGATGGCAAATAACAAATCCCCTTGCGCCACACTATCGCCACGGCGCACCAGCACTTGCTCAACGCGACCAGGCACCTTTGATGACACGTTATATTCCCTGGCTTCAATTTGCCCCTGCAATAAGCTTGGCTGCGGGGTATAAGCCAACTTGAGGCCATAAGCAAGAACAAGGCCTAATGCGACCAACGCCACAAGGGCAAGTATTCTGTTAGCGCGCATTGTTTATCTCCTGCACAGGGGTGGTACGACCGATAAATTCATCTAGTTGACCACTAATGGCCATCAATCTGGCATAGGCTTGCACATAACGATAACGGGCAGCCAATTGCTGAGTGTTCACCGCGCTCAGTTTCAGTTCCGCATCGACTCTGTCGATAGAGGTTGACAGTCCTTGATTAAAGGCGATGTCACGCAGGCGCAAGTTTTCAATGGCAAGTTCGAGGGAAGTATCGAGCGCTTTCACCTCCTCCTCGGCCTGCAATAATTGGCGATAGCTTTGATCCACCAACAGGCTCAAGTCTTGCCGAGTTTGCGCCTTAGTATAACGGGCTTGCAACAGCGCGCTTTTCGCCGCTTCGACCTTACCGCTGCGACCATCGCGGCTGATGAGGGGGACTTTAACGCCAAGGCCAACCATCCAATCAGGCTCGACCTTAGAGAATAGGCTGTCATCTTCGTAAAGCGTATAGTTGCCAAAAAGAAACACTGTAGGATGATATTTGCCCTTTTCTAATGAAACCAAACCATTAGCCTGTGCTTCCTTCGCGTCGAGTAATTTTAGCGCGGGATGTTGGTTCAATGTCACTTGAGTCAATTGGCCTAAAGATGGCGCATGGGGTAATAGGAATAGAGGCGATGCTGTGCCAACGTCACGTTGTTGCAGCATGCGCGACAAGGCAATCACCGCCATTTCGTGCTGACGACGAGCACTGCCTAAATTGACTTTAGCATTGTCTAAGGCGACTTGCGCATTGAGGCGCTCAACCTTCGCGATTTGGCCTTCTCGCTCCAACGCTAACGCATGATCAACATGTTTAGCTAACGAACTCACTAGATCAGTCTGAGTATTCACCAAGGCCAACGTCACATCAACAGCGTAATATCGGTCTACCAACAAGGTAAATAAATCGCGAGTTGCCAATTGTAATTCTTGTTGCTTCTCGGCCACCATAGCCGCGTGTATACCTTGAGCGGCAGTGATTTGTCCGCCCGTATAAATCGGCCACATCGCCTGCAGGCTAGCGCGGAAGATATCTTGTTCGGTAAACGGCGTAACAAACATTGACCCTGGAATACCCGCCAGAGCCCCGCCAAGGGCTGGGGGCAGCGTCGCGGGATCAAGGGAGGCCAAGGGATTCAGATCCCGAAGATCGAGTTCGATCGGTTTTTCAAGATGGGTATAAGTGCCATTAAGGCTTAAGGAGGGTAGATTTAAGCTCTCGCCCGCCTCCTGTTCACCCTTAGCGCGATTAACTTGCTGTGATTGCGCTTGTAACTTGTCGCTCACCTTCAGCACTTGTTGCCAAGCATCGGTGAAGCTTGTGGGCTGAGCATGGCCAGCCAAAGGCAATGATAATAGGCACAGCAAAACCAAACGTGGTCGTTTCATTAACACCTCTAGAGCTAATACCCTCATTTCCTTTGTGAATGATAACATTCATGGTGGGCAGCGACTAGAACCCATAAGCGTAAGGCTCTAGGTTCTAAGCTCTGAGTTCTAGGTTAACAAAAGACTAAAAAAGACAACCGATATGAGATATGGCACTGTCAGTTACACCAGCAGCGCCATACTGAAAGAATTAAAACTTGTTTGATTCTTTTACTGCCAATACTTCACCGTTACTGGCGATTTTCAGAAAGACCTGTTTTTTAGTGGCGGGGTTAACAGCACTTACCACATAAAAACCACCTTCAAAAGTCACAATGGATAATTGTGATTCAGGTACATCTTTCCATGAGCCATCTAATTTGCCGACCTCAAAACCAAAGTCTTTAAATGTCATTTTATTTAGTGACTTAGCGGCAACCTTTATCGCACCTTGTCCACTAATTACACCATGATCAGCATGGGCTAAAGCACTACCATTCATTAATAGGCCACATAAGGCGACAACGGTTATCCATTTTTTCATAGCATTCTCCAAATTATGTCAATTATTGCTTAAGACCAATGACGTCATACTGCCCTTTAACCAGTAGCTGGACCGCAATAGGCTTATCCGATTTATTTTTCCAGTACCAACCATGTGAACCTGTAAAGGGAGCGGTAAAACTCCCCTTCATTTCGTTTGATGTTGCAATGGTATAACTCTCAAAATATCCAGTGGTATCCCCTTCTGGTTCTCCGTGTAAATCAAAATACAAAGCTTCGCCATCAGTTAACCATTCATAGGTCATTTTGGCATACTGTGGCATAGCAAACTTATATTCGACGCCTCGACCAGCGGGAACAACTACTTCAATCGTTTGAAATTCTTGACTGCTTATCTCACCTGAGCCCTGCGTTGAAACCACACCTTCGGCTTCAGCGGCTTGTGCAAGTGTCGTTAATCCCAGTTTTTGGCCTACGCCTGTGGGGTCAATGTTGTACTCGGCAGGAAGGATAAAAATCACCAGAGTAATCGCTGCAACGACAGTTGCGGAAATACTGGCTTTGACTAAAGTGGTTGTACTGACAATGTGTTGCATAATCTTCTCTTATTATTCGTTTAATTTACGAAATAGCCGGTAAGTTGATAGCCCATCAGCATGATCCCGGCACTCATGAGCGCCGTGTTGGTGAGCGTTGAAAATCGCTGAAATGAGGGAAAATGCCGCCAAGCGTTAATCACTATCAAAATAAAGGCTAGCGCAGCAAATTGCCCGATCTCTACCCCGATGTTAAATGCCAATAAATTGGTAAACAGGCCTTCCTGTGACAGATTAAATTCCTGTAATTTGGTTGCCAGTCCAAAACCATGAAAAAGACCAAAGATTAACACGGCTATTTTGGTATTGGGTTGGCAGTTAAAACAGCGCTTGAAACCACCTAAGTTATCAAAACCTTTATAGATCACTGAAACGCCGATAATGGCATCGATCAAATACGCATTAACCTGAACATCAGTCATAACGCCAAGTAACAACGTCGTGCTGTGACCAATAGTAAACATGGTGACATACAACAACACATCTTTGCTGCGGTACAAAAAGAAGATCACCCCCACTAAAAAGAGTAAGTGGTCGTATCCGGTGATCATATGCTTAGCCCCGATATACAAAAACGGAATAAATTGCACTCCCTGGTTTTGTTCTAAAAAGGCTCGGGTATTGTCATCGACCCCATGGGCCAATACATCGACACTGATAAAACCCAACAGTCCAATTAAGATGAATAGACTGATTTTTAATAATTTATTTTGCATCAGCTAACTCCATTACTTCTACTTCAGTCAAAATAGACTCCTTTTCTTTGTGTAAAATTCGATATAGCGCGGGGATAACAAATAGCGTTAACAGCGTAGAGGAGATAATGCCGCCAATCACTACGGTAGCCAGTGGCCGTTGCACTTCAGAACCAATACCGGTATTGAGGGCCATCGGAATAAAGCCAAGCGAAGCAACTAATGCGGTGGTTATGACCGGACGCAGCCTCGTTAGCGCCCCTTCAAAAATGGCGCTATGGAGTTCCATCCCTTCTTTACGCAATTGGCGGATAAAAGACACCATGACCAGACCATTTAAAATCGCAATGCCCGATAACGCAATAAAGCCAACCGCGGCCGAAATTGAGAACGGAATATCGCGCAGCAACAGCGCCGCAATCCCACCCGTTAACGCCAGTGGCACACCAGTAAAGATAATCATTGCGTCTTTAAAGGAGTTAAGCGCTAGCATCAGCAAGCCGATAATCATCAACAAGGTAACAGGCACCACAATACTGAGGCGTTTTGAAGCCGATTGCAGTTTTTGATAGGTGCCACCGTACTCCAGCCAATAACCTGCGGGAATGGCCACTTTTTCACCAATAGCGGTCTGAATATCGCCGACAAAGCTGCCTAAATCTCGTCCACGTACGTTAGCAGTAACGACCATTCGGCGTTTACCGTTTTCACGGTTGATTTGGTTAGCGCCAGAAACCAGCTCTAAGGAGGCTAATTCTTGAAGTGGAATGCTTTGACCGCCAGATAAAGTAATAGGTAGATAACTGAGCGCATCGATGTTTTGCCTACGCGACTCATCAAGACGCACCACAATATCTGAACGTACATCCCCTTGGTAGAATTTACCCGCCACAGTTCCCCCCATCGCGGTTGCAACCTGAGATTGCACCTCCGCGATACTGATACCATGCTGCATCAACTTTTGACGATTAGGAATGATGTTCAGCATCGTCAGTCCCGTGCTCTGCTCAACCTGAATATCTGCAACGCCCTCGACTTGAGCGATGGCGGACTCAATTTCTGCGCCCAGCGCTGTAAGCGTATCAAAATCATCACCAAACACTTTGATGGCAAGTTCTGCCCTTACCCCTGCCAGCAACTCATTGAAACGCATCTGAATGGGTTGCAAGAATTCATAACGGTTACCCGGTATGGGGGCGACTAGAGCAGCAAGTTCTTCAACGATTTGTGCTTTCGATTTGTCAGGATTTGGCCACTGTTCACGGGGCTTTAAGATAATAAAGTTATCCGCCACACTGGGAGGAACCGCATCGGTAGCGACATCAGCCGTGCCGATTTTGGCAAATACCCGCTCCACCTCTGGCATCTGTTTAATTTTATCTTCCAGCGTTTCCTGCAGGGCGATT
>JBOFUF010000084.1:0-5333 GCA_051652445.1 Shewanella sp. | reverse complement strand
TAGAAACTCTTTATGTTCGGCCCTAGCCTGTTGTACGCCACGGATAATATCGAGTCCTAAGGCCGAATCGCCAAGTGTACCCGTGACATAAATCCAATCACCCACTTTAGCTCCATGACGCGTGAGCGCTTTACCCTGTGGGACTTGGCCGTGCACAGTGATATTAATCGCGCGTGGGCCACGAGTCGTATCGCCGCCAATTAAAGCGATGCCATAGTAGTCGGCCGCTTCAAATAAGCCTTCGCTAAAGCCACTCAGCCAAGTTTCATCCACTTGCGGTAGCGTTAACGACAGTGTCATCCACGCGGGTTCAGCACCCATGGCGGCCAGATCTGACAAGTTTACTGCTAAGGCTTTATAACCTAAGGCTGATGGAGGCATATCAGGGAAGAAATGGACATTTTCGACTAAGGTGTCGCAGGAAATAGCGATCGTCTTGTTTTCTGCGGGTTGCACTAAAGCGCAATCGTCACCGATACCAAGCCTCACATCACGGCGAGTAGGACCACGGTTGCTAAAATAACATTCAATTAATTGGAATTCTTTCACTGTACAGTTTGGCACGACTTACATCGGCCACCTTTGTTTGCAATGAAAAACGGTATCCTAAGATACCGTTTGTCTTTATTACTTGCGTGCAACCAGTTTGTCGAGCAGTCCGTTCACAAACTTATGACTCTCGTCCGCACCGAAAGCTTTTGCCAACTCAATCGCTTCGTTAATCGCGACCTTGTATGGCACATCTTTACGGAAAGTCAGCTCATAGGTCGCTAAACGAACTATGGCTTTCTCTACTGGAGACACTTCATCAATCGGGCGTTCCAGATGCGGGATGATCAGCTCATCCAATTGGGTTTTCTTCGTTGCAACGCCTGAAAATAGCTCACGGAAATAAGCTACATCAACACCGTCGAGACTCTGTTCAGTTAAAAACTCATGCTCAACATCGGCGATATTATTCCCGCTTAGTTGCCATGAATAAATGGCTTGAACGGCTAAACGGCGGGCCTTGCGGCGCTCAGAAGGCTTCATTATTTTTCCTACTATAACAACTGTTGTTCAAGTTCTTGCAGAACATTGACCATTTCAAGCAGGCTTAAAGCAGCTTCGCCGCCTTTATTACCTGCTTTGGTACCTGAACGTTCAATGGCTTGTTCAATGGTATCTGTGGTCAAAACACCGAAGGCAACAGGCAGATCAAATTCTAAAGCAATTTGAGCTAGACCTTTATTACATTCGCCTGCAACAAAATCAAAATGAGGAGTACCACCACGGATCACCGCACCTAATGCGATAATACCGTCGAATTTACCACTGGCAGCAACGCGACGCGCAGCTAGCGGCAACTCAACCGCACCTGGTACACGGACAACAGTGATATTGTCGTCGCTGACTTGGCCAAAACGTTTTAGCGTATCAAGTGCACCGTCAAGCAAGCTCTCAACTAAAAAGCTGTTGAAACGCGAAATTACAATCGCAACTTTGGCATTTTTCGCTTCGATATTACCTTGAACTATGTTCATTATCTTACCTAAATTTTGCTAAAGCACCCAGCTCGGGGCGAAAAGTGGCGCCATGATATCACAGCCAATAGCCCAGAGCCCTATGCAAATTATCAGAAATTGTTAATTTTACTTCAGTGCAACCTTGGGTTTCAGTCTGCCACATACTCAGTCACTTCAAGGCCAAAGCCCGAAAGTGAATGGTAACGTTTAGGGGAACTGAGCAGGCGCATCTTAGTCACGCCAAGGCTGGCGAGAATTTGCGAGCCCACACCCACGCGGCGCGACGTACCCTGCCATTTTGCAGAAGCAAGCGCTTGGCCTTGATCTTCAGCTTCAAAGGCTTTCACCTTAGAAAGAATTTCACAGGGATGCTCTTGATTCCCGAGTAAAACCAATACGCCACCTTCGGCAGAAATACGCGCCATCGCCTTTTCGAGTGGCCAGCTACGCTGCTGATCACGCTCTGAATGGAGTAAATCGTTGAAAGTGTTTTGCAGATGCACGCGCACTAAACCATCTTCTTTCACCTCACCTTTGATTAAGGCAAAGTGCAATTGATTGTCGATAGTGTCTCTGAAAGTGACCATGTCGAACTCACCGAAACGAGTCGGTAACTTACATTTAGCTTCGCGCACCACAGTGGTTTCGGTGGTATTGCGATACTCGATTAAAGCCGCGATGGTGCCAATTTTAATGCCATGCAACTCGGAAAAAATCTCTAAATCTGGGCGACGTGCCATCGTGCCGTCTTCGTTCAAAATTTCTACGATAACGCCCGATGGCTCAAGTCCTGCAAGACGGGCTAAATCACAACCGGCTTCAGTGTGGCCTGCACGGGTTAATACCCCGCCGTCCTGCGCCATTAACGGGAAGATGTGCCCAGGTTGCACTAAATCAGCCGCTTTAGCCTCTTTCGCCACGGCCGCTTTGACTGTTACCGCACGATCGTGGGCCGAAATACCGGTAGTCACGCCTTCGGCTGCTTCAATAGAAACCGTAAAGTTAGTCGAGAACTGAGCGTTATTATTCGTCACCATTAAAGGCAAGTTTAACTGCTGGCAACGGGCTTTGGTCATAGTCTGGCAAATAAGTCCACGCCCATACTTCGCCATAAAGTTAATCGCTTCTGGCGTGACCATGTCGGCCGCCATGATCAAGTCACCTTCGTTTTCTCTGTCTTCGTCATCCATCAAAATAACCATTTTGCCTTGACGAATATCTTCGATGATCTCTTCTATACTGTGCAGCGCCATTGTAGGACCTTATTATTTTGCTGTTATGATGAAATTCTATACCTAAATAACCTAAGCTGCCGATAAGCTTAAGTTAAATAATCTGCTCCTGTGCACTAACGCACAAAGCCGGCACGGGCCAACATTTCCATGGTAACGCCACCGCTCTTGCTGTCTTTGCTATCAAAGCTCATCAAACGCTCAAGATAACGGGCGATTAAATCCACTTCGATATTCACCTTATCGCCCGCTTGCAGGTCGATTAACGTGGTTTCACCTGCGGTATGCGGCACTATGGTCAAGCGGAATCGACAGCCGTCCACTTCGTTAACCGTCAGACTCACGCCATCAATGGTGATGGAACCTTTATGGGCAATGTAACGCCCAAGCTCTGCGGGGGCGGCTAACCAAAACTCGATAGCTTGACCACGCACTACGCGTTGTTCAACCGTTGCAATACCGTCAACATGGCCGCTGACCATGTGGCCGCCTAAGCGTGTGGTTGGGGTAACGGCCTTTTCTAGATTCACCTTAGTGCCCACTTTGTAGTGAGCAAAGCCGGTCAGATTGACGGTTTCAGCAGAGACATCAGCCACATAACCGTCGGCTAATTGCTGCACCACCGTTAAGCACACACCGTTGGTGGCAACACTATCACCTAAGCGCACATCGTTTAAATCCAGTTTGCCGCTCGCCACGGTAAGGCGAATATCATCGCCTTTACGCTCCAATTTGCGCAGGGTGCCAACGGCTTCAATAATCCCAGTAAACATGGTTAACTCACTTAATTAAATGAAGAAGTAATAAAGCTTAAGGTGAAACGGGTATCTGGCCCTAATTTGCGTTCATCGACCAACGTTAATGCAGGAATGTGCGCCATGGTGTGATAATCGGGCAATTGCAGCAAATTACGCCCTTGCCCACCGAGGATTTTCATCGCTTGGTATAGCACTAATTCATCGGCCAACCCCTGTGCAAAAAAAGCGCCCGCTAAGGTTGCACCCGCTTCCACCAGCACGTGATTACAGCTTTGGCCTAAATAGCTTAATAGTTCAGGCAATGAGACGCGACCTGCAATTGCAGGTAACACGAGGCAACTCACATGGGAGGGCAATTGGGCTTGAAACGCTGAGGGATACGCCACGGTCGAGACTAACAATATGGGCGATACGATAGCCAAGCAGGCGGCCGATAACGGCAAACGGGCGCGACTGTCGAGTATCACTCTTAATGGCTGCAGTAATTGCGCCTCGGTTAGACGGTCTTTTAAGCTGCCAAGTTCTTGATAACGAACATTAAGCGCAGGATCGTCCGCCAGTATGGTTTCAATTCCCGTGACCAGCGCGCAGGATCGTAAACGTAAGCGCTGCACGTCGCGGCGAGATTCAGGCCCAGTAATCCATTTAGACACACCGTTTGACAGCGCGGTTTTACCATCAAGACTCGCGGCTAATTTTACCGTAACTCTGGGTAAACCTGATTCCATCCGTTTCATAAAGCCTAAATTCAAGGCATAGGCTTCATCGCGGTGTAATCCCACATCCACTTCAATACCGGCGTCACGCAGCATTTGAATACCGCGACCAGCCACTTGCGGATTAGGATCTTCCACCGCCACAACTACACGTTTAACGCCAATATTGATCAGCGCCAAGGCGCAGGGCGGCGTGCGCCCATAATGACTGCAGGGCTCTAAAGTGACATAGGCCGTTGCGCCGCGAGCGCGCTCATCAGCCATACGTAGCGCATGCACTTCGGCGTGGGGTTCACCCGCTTTTTGATGATAACCTTCACCGACAATCTGATTATCGTTAACGATAACGCAGCCCACACTGGGATTGGGTCTGGTGGTATAAAAGCCTTTGCGCGCCAATTGAATCGCGCGGCTCATCATTTGGGTATCGAGTACGGACCAACTTATGTTCAAGCTCATGTTCAACCCTGTTGTTAAAGGTTTAGGCTTTCACCAGTCTTGTAAATCTGTTTTTCATGCCTTTAGCAACTGCACTTCTGCCTAGTCGGCGACAAAACTCAATCACTACTTTTGCAGTTTGGCGATGGCTTCGCCAAATTCAGACACGTCTTCAAAAGCGCGGTACACAGAAGCGAAACGTATATAGGCGACTTTATCGAGGTTCATCAATTGCTCCATCATCAGGTTGCCAACCATTTCTGACGGCACTTCCCGCTCGCCCGTGGCGCGCAGGGTTGACTTGATTTTGCTCAGCGCTTGCTCGATTTCATCCATAGACACGGGGCGTTTTTCAACGGCGCGCAGCATGCCACTTTGGAGTTTTTCTTCATCGAAGGGTTGGCGTGAACCATCGCGCTTAATTACCCTAGGCATGACTAATTCGGCGCCCTCAAAGGTGGTAAATCTTTCATGACAGTCGGTGCATTCTCGGCGACGGCGCACTTGGTGGCCTTCTGCCACTAATCGGGAATCGATGACTTTAGTATCTGTCGCGCTGCAAAATGGACAATGCATTGAGCCTCCTGCCAGTGAATGGCGGTATAGCGTTAATGACTTTACCTGTTAAATCTCGGCCAAACCTAATGGATTTAAGCCTAAGATTTTACCAATAAAAATGGCCGC
>JBOFUF010000083.1:0-3498 GCA_051652445.1 Shewanella sp. | reverse complement strand
AAACATGTTGACGACATACAGCGTTTTTCTGGGTAAGTAAGTAGCTGACGATAGTGCCTGAAAAATCGCTCTGCTTTGAACTGCTGGACTTTGGCTCGTCACTGTTATCATCTTCTTTATGAAGATGATGTGGTAGGGTTACTTCTGGTTGGCATTGGCTGTCATTGAAGGCAAGATTAAATTGCTGGCTGGCTAACCCTTGGCTTATGCTGGCCTGGGCAGTATACAATTTGGCTTTATATTCTGTGTTCCAATGTTGTTGCAGTAACTGCGTCAGTTGTTGACCGAGTAATATTTGTTCAGCGTTGCCTTGAGCCAAGGCGTACGCGAGTTGGCTCAATTCCGTTTGGCTCAGAAGTTGCGACAGGGTGTCGGCAAGGTGTAACTGGCATTGCAGTAGACCTTCACGCTCTTCACTGGGTAACTTAAAACCACGGTAATAGTTAAGTCTGTCGTTAATATTATGCAAACCTAGGGTTTGTTGTTCAAATAGAAGTGCGCGATGAGCTAAGGTCAATTGCGGAGTCGTTAAACGCGCATTGGCGAACACCGCCGCAAGATCAATTTTTGGCAAGCGCAGGCATTGCTCAACTAAGAGGGGAACAGGACTTTGCTCGGCATGGGCGGCATTCATAACACAAAGACTTAAGCTAAGTAAGCTGAGCGGTAAGGTGGTTTTTAACATAGAGAATATGTTCTGCATAACGCTCTTTTCCTACTGTGATGTCAACGCACACGGTAGCGGTGAATGCGGGAGATTAGCCATTGTACCGGTATTGAGGGACTCATGATGTTCTGCATCTGGAGAACCGCAATGTTGTGAATATGAATACTTGCCATGACTTGCTCTAATCTGAAGTTAGCCTCATATCGAGTTTATCATGGCGAAGATACGTGACAGGTTAGTTTAGATCCTGATTAGGTTGATTCTTCACCGCGATGATGGTGGCGCGTTTTGGCGCAGGATAACCTTCAACCGTTTTGGTCATGTCGGTTGGATCGAGATATTCAACCAGTGACTCATTGGGCATCCAGTCGGTACGGCGTTGCTCTGCAAGGGTCGTGACGTCCGTATCGACACAGCGTATATCAGTGAAATCACACTTCTTTAACCAAAGCATCAGCGCGGCAACGGACGGAATAAACCATACATTATTCATTTTGCCATATCGATCTTGAGGCACCAGTACGGCGTTTTCGTCGCCATCGATCACTAAGGTTTCTAACACGAGTTCGCCACCGGTTCGCAACTGATCCCGCAGTTGTAGCAAGTGATCAATAGGCGAACGTCTGTGATACAACACGCCCATGGAGAAAACGGTGTCAAATGCATCCAGCGGCGGCAACTCTTCAATGCCCAGTGGCAAAAGGTGTACAGGATGATGTGTGCCCGCTAAGCGTTTTACGGCTTCAAATTGGCATAAAAACAATGGTGAAGGATCGATACCCACGACACGTTTGGCCCCCGAACCTAACATGCGCCACATGTGATAACCACTGCCACAACCGACATCGAGTACAGTGCGGTTGTTTAGCGGTGAAATATGCTGCTTAACGCGGTCCCATTTCCAATCACTGCGCCATTCGGTATCGATATGGATACCATGAATGTGAAAGGGTCCTTTGCGCCATGGCATAAATAGCCGCAGTAGGTTCTCTAACTTCTCTTTTTCGCCAGAGCTCAGTTGATCGCCGCTACCGACGGTCACGCTATCGATAAAGCTCACTTGGTCAGGCGCAGGATAGTGCAGTTTATTAAGCACTTTTTCCCATTTTGGCAAGTTGCCATGTTTATGATCCCGTTGCCATTTACCTAAAATACTTGGCAGAGTTTCGAGCCAGTGCTGTAGATTTGAATCGGCAATTTGTTGGTAAAACGAACTGAAGCTGATCACTTGATGGCCACCATAGAAGCAAAATTAAAGCATTGGAACCAGAGACTAAAGTGACTAAAACCCTGGCTGGTGAGTCGTTGTTGATGGGTGGTTAAGGTGTCAGGTTTCATGACATTCTCCAGCGCACTGCGTTTTTGGCTGATCTCAAGCTCGCTGTAACCATTGGCGCGTTTAAAGTCTAAATGTTGCTCTTCCAATAAGCTTTGGATAGGCGCATCTTCGAAGCAGATTTTTTCTGACAGCACTAATATACCGCCGGGATTTAAGCCTTGATAAATCTTGGCGATCAGGGTTTCTCTGTCTTCTGGCGGTAAAAATTGTAATGTAAAGTTGAGCACCACCAGTGAGGCATTTTGAATATCGATATCGCGAATGTCACCGCAAACCAGATGAACATCGGTATCGCTGACATAGGCATTAAGATTCTCTTGGCAGCGTGCGACCATAGATTCACTGTTATCTACAGCGATAATACGGCATTGGCGGCCTTGGATTTGACGTCGAATGCTTAAGGTTGCAGCGCCCAGTGAGCAACCTAAATCATAAATTTGAGTATTGGGCATGACGAAACGATCTGCAAAATCGCCGATAGTATTGATAATTTGTGTATACCCAGGGACAGAACGGCGGATCATATCACTGAAGACGCCTGCTACACGGTTATCAAACTGGAAATCACTAATATGCTCGCTCGCTTGAGCGTAGAGAGTGTCTTGAGATACGTTCATCTGAAATTTTTCATAGGAATTCAACTCGCCATTTTAACGAATCCTAACGATTAGCAGCAAGCCTCATACTCGCAATTTGCGATAAATTTTTGTTTAACACCTAACTAAATAACAAACACGTTACATGTACACCAGTATTAAGGACTCCGCTAAGGACTCTGCTTGATGTTTTTTTGAACGCTCATGCGCTGATAGTGCACTCGCCTCTAGTCAAGGGCGTAAAACTGTTTGATACTTCACCGCCTAAGTGTGAAGTACTTTGGTAATCGGTATTATTTTACTATAATGCCGTTTTTATCTCGTTTTGATTATCTCCAAAGCACCGGTTTCCGGATAAAGGATAGAGTTAGATGCGCAGTCATTATTGTGGAGACGTCAATAAGTCTCACGTTGGACAAGAAGTTACCTTGGTTGGTTGGGTTAATCGTAGCCGTGATTTGGGTGGTGTGGTCTTTTTAGATTTAAGAGACAGAGAAGGTCTCGTCCAAGTGGTCTATGATCCAGACTTACCTGAGGTGTTCAATGTCGCCAGCACGCTGCGCGCCGAATTTTGCGTTCAGGTCAAAGGCTTAGTTCGTGCCCGTCCTGATAGCCAAGTCAATGGTCAAATGAAGACGGGTGAGATTGAAGTCTTAGGTCAAGCCTTGACGATTATCAACGCTGCCGATCCACTGCCATTGAGCATGGATAACTACCAGAACAACAGCGAAGAGCAACGTCTTAAGTATCGTTACTTAGATTTACGTCGTCCAGAAATGGCGCAGCGATTAATTTTCCGCGCTAAAGTGACCAGTTCTGTGCGTCGTTTCCTCGACTCAAACGGTTTCTTAGACATAGAAACACCGATCCTGACCAAGGCAACCCCAGAAGGTGCC
>JBOFUF010000082.1:0-1985 GCA_051652445.1 Shewanella sp. | reverse complement strand
GGTTCTGGGGAGTCAGGCGCTGATCGACTTTTTGGTCAGTAACGCCCGCGAATATATCTATTCGACCGCGTTATCGCCCGCCAATGCCGCATTAGCGTTAGCCGCGGTTCAGTACTGCACAACACATCCTAAATTACAGCAGAAACTACTTGAGAATATTGCGCTATTTAAACAGTTATGCCTCAATGCTGCCGTGCCCCTTTTAGGGTCGGCTACCGCAATTCAGCCGCTGATCATTGGTGACGCGCAGCAAACATTGCAAGTTGCCCAAGCGTTAAGAGCTGCGGGTATTTGGGTTGGGGCGATTCGCCCGCCGACGGTACCTGTAGGGTCGGCACGGTTACGCATTACCTTAACGGCGACCCATACCGCTGAAGATATTGCGGCCTGTGTTGAGCAATTAGCTCAAGTGCTCAGTCGTGTTGGTATCCCGCTTGTCAGTGAATGATAATCTGCCGATGAGCACCACGAAATGCACGCTATAGTTCGCGTTATTTTATTGAAATTTAAATTTTTATGTTTGAGTGTTGATTGAAATGCCAAGCCAGATTAAAGCCAGTGAGCCCAAAGAGAATGAGCCAGCATCTTGCGAGTTGAAGGTGAGCGCCTCTGCTGTAATGAAAGCTGTTGAGGTACAGGTTGCTGAAAAACGAGCAATAGACAAAGAATTCAATGTTCATGGCGCGCTCATTGCGGAACGGTTTTCCGCAGCGGCCCACAGTTACCACCACCATAATCCGTTACAGCGTCTGAGTGCCGCCAGTTTACGCCGTGAGTTTACGGCCAAAGGTTATCTGTTGGACATTGGCGCAGGTCCAGGGACCGATTTTTCGGCGCATCACTCTGGCCATCACTCTGGCCATCACTCTGACCATCACTCTGACCATACTTCGACACCGCATCGGCCGGCAACAGTGATTGCCGTGGATATTGCCCTTGGCATGTTACATAAGTTAAAGCAGTCTTATCCCGATTATCACGGCGTTTGCGCCGATGCGCAGTGTTTGCCATTTGTTGATGGCTGCATCGATGTGATTTATTCGAATCTGGCTTTGCAGTGGTGTGCACATTTCCCTGCAGCGGTAGCTGAAATGGCGCGGGTACTGAAACCTGACGCCGAGTGTCATTTGAGCCTAGTGGCGCAGGGGAGTTTGCAGCAATTGGCCCAATTAGGGCTAAGAGTTAATGACTTTTCGACGCTGGCGTCGCTAAAAGCCGCATTTGATCTCTATAAATGGCAGTTCTTAGATGTGCAGATCATTCCTATGACAGTGTATTTTGATACGCTTAAAGCATTGCTCTACTCCATTAAAGGGGTGGGGGCCTCGGTGCAATCGGTCTGTTCAACTGATCCAACGACTGAGGCTGCTCGGGATGTTGTGAGCTCCATCGCGGCTGCAGAATTTGTCCCGCTGCTACGTGGTCGTCAAGATTGGCTGGCTATGCAAGCCAAAGCAGAATACTTACGTTTACCGCAAGGTTTACCGTTAACCTATCAGATAGTACAGATACGGGCACGACGCCGGATGTAGCAGTCTCAATCTATGCCCTTAGCACACAGTATTCATGTACACGTCTCTAGAAAAGGTTAGCGATAGGGACTTAGGCCGATTTATGGCATTTTGGCTTTATGGAGAGGGGACTTCACCAAGGTGCACTCAATCGCGATAAATAAGGATCTAATATGTTTTTTGTAACAGGTACCGATACCGATAGCGGTAAAACCTTAGTCTCATCGGCGCTGTTAACGGCGGTGAACCGTTTGGGCGTGATAGCCAATGCTGACTCAGCGGTGAGTATTCTTGCGGCTAACACTATCTTGACCTTAGGGGTTAAGCCTATCGCTTCGGGCTGCGCGCAAACAAGCGAAGGCTTGCGCAATGCCGATGCATTACAGCTGATGATTTCATCATCGTTAAAACTGGCTTATCCCGTTATCAATCCTTTTACCTTTGAACCTGCAATTGCGCCGCACATTGCTGCCG
>JBOFUF010000081.1:0-4749 GCA_051652445.1 Shewanella sp. | reverse complement strand
TAACCGTTTGTCCACACTTAACCGTTTGTCCAGACTTTAGTTGGATTTCGTTGTTCGTCTACCGCAACAAAGGTAAATACGCCGCGTATGGCATGCTCTCGATGATCGTGATACATGTCTTCGATATAGATGTTGACTTCAACTTTCAATGAAGTGTTTCCGATATGGATCACCCGTGCGATCAGTTCTGCGAGTGTGCCTGCTGGGATCGGTTTTTTAAAATCAATTTTATCGGTACTCACTGTCACTAATGTTTTACGGCAGAAACGCGTCGCCGCGATGAAAGCTGTTTCATCCATCCACGCTAAAGCTTCACCGCCAAATAAGGTGTTGTGATGGTTCGTAATGGAGGGGAATACCGCTTTGATGACACGGGCCTCGGATGAGTCAATTCGCGTTTGAATCGCCTCAGGGAATAGCGGTTTGTAGGATATTGGTGGTGGTGGTGGTGTTGGAAGAGATGGGCGTAAGTGACATACAGTAACCTGAGGTTATGCGGCAAAAATTGGGTGTCAATTATAGAGAGATTTCAATGTTAAAGATAGAAATCCACAGGCTTTGGCGTACTTACGCTATGTCATTGAGGCGACGTTGTCATGCTCCAATAAAAACCGATCAAAGATCGATTTTTATTGGACAATTTATGTCACTGCGGTTTTATTTTGCTAATAACGTTCTTCGCGCGCGGGAAGCCGCCGCCAGTTTACGCAGGAGGATTTCAGAATCTTGCCAATGTAAGCAGGCATCAGTGATGCTTTGGCCATAACAGAGTGGCAGGCCTTCAACCACTTTCTGGTTTCCTTCTTGTAAGAAGCTTTCAGCCATAATGCCGGCGATCGGTGTGCTGCCTGCACGCATTTGCGCCATGATTTCATCGGCAACGGTGAGTTGGTTAAGGTGGTTCTTTTCACTGTTACCATGGCTGAAATCGATCACCATGCGTTGAGTGACGTCAGCTGATGCAAGCTGTTGACGTGCCGCTTCGATATCTTGTGCGTGATAATTAGGCTTTTTGCCACCACGTAGAATGATATGACCAAACGGATTACCGTGGGTGCGATACACTGCCATCGCGCCATCTTTATCCGGTGAATAGAACACATGCGGCACTTGTGCAGCGCGTACGGCATCGACGGCGATATTGATGTTGCCATCTGTGCCATTTTTAAAACCCACAGGGCAAGACAGTGCTGAAGCCATTTCACGGTGGACTTGGCTTTCTGTGGTGCGCGCGCCGATAGCACCCCAAGTGATGAGGTCTGCGATGTACTGCCCATTTACCATATCTAAGAATTCGGTGGCGATAGGTAGCTTTAATTCGGCGATTTGTTGCAGTAGTTCACGTGCAATGCGCAAGCCCTTATTGGGCTCGAAACTGCCATCGAGATCGGGATCCGAAATGAGCCCTTTCCAGCCGACAATCGTGCGTGGTTTCTCAAAATAGACGCGCATCAAGATGCACAAATCATCTTTTAGTGCTTGATGTAGATGTGCTAAACGTTGAGCGTACTCTAATGCTGCCTGGGTATCATGGATTGAGCAGGGGCCAATAATGACTAATAGCCGTTGATCTTCGCCCATAATGATGGCTTCGACTTCACGACGTTGCTGAACCAGGTAATCGGCGGCATCCTGAGTTAAAGGGAACTCAGATGCCAGTTGCGCAGGTGAGATGACTTTAGCTAATAAGGTGGTACGTAGTTCGTCTGTTTTAGTGGTCATTCAAAATACCGAGCTTGCGTGCGGCGCTTTTCGCCAGATTGCCTCGGATTATAACGAATCGAGTGGAGTTGCACAGCGCCAATTGTGCTAATTGTCGGCAACTGTGCAATGAATTTGATTTAAGTTAGATTTAATTAAGCGTAATTCACTCGGTTTATCCTGCTGATCTGGGCTTAGCAGGCTTAGCAAGCTTAGAACATATGTCGTTCTAAGCCTGTGACATCTAATATTTTAGTCGCTATTTCTTCCACCGAATGATTGGTGGTGTCGATATAGGGAATGCGTTCGCGTTTAAACAGCATTTCCACTTCTTTGACTTCTAAACGACACTGTTTGAGTGATGAGTAGCGACTGTTTTCCATTCGACTCTGGCGAATTTCATGCAAACGCACAGGATCAATTGTCAAGCCAAACAGCTTTTTCTTATTGCGTTTAAGTGCCTCAGGTAACTTAAGGTCATCCATATCATCTTCAGTGAAAGGGTAGTTTGCTGCTTTTATACCGAACTGCATTGATAAATATAAGCTTGAGGGGGTTTTGCCACAACGAGATACCCCCAGTAAAACCAGATCGGCTTGATCCATGTGTTTCATGGTCTGGCCATCATCATTATCCATGGCAAAATTAATTGCATCAATTCGCGCTTCATAGCCGTGATTGGCTTTTCCATGGGTGCGATGCAGTACTGGGGAGGCAGAAACCCCTAAATGTTGTTCGAGTGGCGCCACAAAAGTATTCAAAAAATCATAATCAACCCCTTCACTCGAGTAGATGACGTCACGAATTTCGGCTTTTACGATGGAATGAAATACTAATGGCCGCTCACCTGTTGTAATAAAACAATCATTAATTTGGCGCTTAACCTGCTCAGCTTTTGTTAATGTTTCAACGAATGGAATTGTAAGTGACTCAAATTCTAATGGAAATTGCGAAAGAACCGCGTGACCAAATACTTCAGCTGTGATCGCTGTCCCGTCGGAGATATAGAATACTTTTGGTGCCATACTGACCTCTTGTAGTAATAAAATTACAAATGAAATTATATATTTACGCGTGTTTAACAGGAGTGTAAAATGCCGCTGCCCTCGTGTGAAGGGGCCACTGAAATAAACTTGCGGAGATAGAACTGTGCAGCAATACGTACTCTGGTATCAAGAATTAGGCATGGGTGACGTCAACTTAGTTGGCGGTAAAAATGCTTCTCTAGGCGAGATGATCAGCAATCTGGCTAATGCCGGTGTTCAAGTACCTGGCGGATTTGCGACAACTTCCTATGCATTCAACGAGTTCCTTGAGCAAAGCGGAGTTAACCGAAAGATTTATGACATTTTAGCCACCTTGGATGTAGATGATGTCAATGCGTTGGCTAAAGTCGGTGCACAGATCAGGCAGTGGGTTATCGACACCCCATTTCAACCGGCATTAGAACATGCTATTCGTGAAGCTTACGATAAACTTGCCGCTGAAACGAGCGAAGCGTCATTCGCAGTACGTTCTTCTGCAACCGCTGAAGATATGCCAGATGCCTCTTTTGCGGGTCAACAAGAAACTTTCTTGAATGTAAAAGGTTACGAGTCTGTACTCGTGGCTATCAAGCACGTTTTCGCTTCACTCTTTAACGATCGTGCTATTTCCTATCGAGTGCATCAAGGTTATGAGCACCACGGTGTTGCTTTGTCTGCTGGCGTACAACGCATGGTTCGTTCAGACAAAGCCGCTTCAGGTGTGATGTTCACTATGGACACTGAATCGGGCAATAACGATGTGGTGTTCATCACGTCATCTTTTGGCCTGGGAGAAATGGTTGTTCAAGGCGCAGTAAACCCTGACGAATTTTATGTTCACAAACCCATTTTAGCCTTAGGTTATAAGGCTGTTGTACGCCGTAATATCGGTAGCAAGCTTATCCAAATGGTGTATTCAGATGATGCGGCTCACGGCAAACAAGTCAAAATTGAAGACGTGACTGCTGACAAACGTCGTCAATTCTCAATCAATGACGCTGAAGTTGAAGAATTAGCCAAACAAGCCATGGTGATCGAAAAACATTACGGTCGTCCAATGGACATCGAATGGGCAAAAGATGGCAACGATGGCAAATTGTATATCGTTCAAGCACGTCCAGAAACGGTGCGTAGCCGTGAAGATGTACAATTGATTGAACGTTACCACTTAAAGAGTCGTGGCGCGGTGATCTGTGAAGGTCGCGCTATCGGTCATAAAGTGGGTACTGGTGTGGCCAAAGTATTAACCTCAATCGCCGATATGGATCAAATCCAGCCTGGTGATGTGTTAGTGACAGACATGACAGATCCCGATTGGGAACCTATCATGAAGCGCGCGAGCGCCATCGTCACAAACCGTGGCGGTCGTACCTGTCATGCGGCGATTATCGCCCGCGAATTAGGCGTTCCGGCAGTGGTGGGTTGTGGTGACGTGACTGACCGCATCAAGAATGGTCAAATCGTGACCGTTTCTTGCGCCGAAGGTGACACTGGCTTTATCTACGAAGGTAAACAAGAGTTTGAAGTGATTTCAAACCGTGTTGATTCTTTACCGCCTTTGCCAATGAAAATCATGATGAACGTGGGTAACCCTGATCGTGCATTTGATTTCGCCCGTTTGCCCAACGAAGGTGTGGGTCTAGCGCGTTTAGAATTTATCATCAACCGTATGATTGGTATCCATCCAAAGGCACTGCTCGAATTTAATCAACAGGATGGTGCACTGCAAACTGAAATCAACGACATGATCGCAGGCTACGAATCACCGGTTGAGTTTTACATTGCCCGTTTGGTTGAAGGTATTGCGACAATCGCTTCAGCTTTCTATCCGAAGAAAGTGATTGTGCGTATGTCTGACTTTAAGTCTAACGAATATGCAAACTTAGTGGGCGGTGATAGATACGAGCCAGAAGAAGAGAACCCCATGTTGGGCTTTCGCGGTGCAAGCCGTTATATCGCTGAATCGTTCCGTGACTGTTTTGCGCTAGAGTGTGAAGCAATTAAACGCGTTCGTAACGATATG
>JBOFUF010000080.1:0-8982 GCA_051652445.1 Shewanella sp. | reverse complement strand
GGGATTAATCATGAGTTTATTTAGCATTTTTGATGTTGCAGGCTCAGGCATGGCGGCTCAATCGGTCAGGCTAAACACCACCGCGAGCAACATAGCTAACGCGGATTCAGTGTCAAGTAGCGTAGATAAAACCTATCGTGCGCGTCATCCGATTTTTGAAGCTGAAATGGCTAAAGCTCAAAGTCAACAGCAAGTCTCACAGGGTGTTGCTATAAAAGGCATCGTTGAAAGTGATAAACCGTTGTTGAAAGAGTATTCACCTGATCATCCCATGGCCGATAACGATGGCTTTATTTATAAGCCTAACGTGAATGTGATGGAAGAAATGGCAAACATGATTTCTGCTTCGCGCTCGTATCAAATGAATGTTCAGGTTGCTGAAGCTGCGAAGTCCATGCTGCAACAAACGTTGGGTATGGGCAAATAATAGGGATAAGTCAGTATGAGTATCAGTTTAGTTAATTCCCTTTCCGCTAATGCGAATGTAAAGACGGGCAGCAATGTTTCTGAGAGCAATAATCAGGAGCTAGTGCAGGCAGACTTTTTCGCGCTACTTAGCAAACAATTGTCAATGCAAGATCCCTTTAAGCCAGTAGATAACGATGCCATGATTGCTCAAATGGCTTCTTTTTCAACGGTAGATGGCATTGGCAAACTTAATAAAGAAATTCTTAATCTCAATGCGGTGATGACCTCTAGCCAAGCACTGCAGGCATCAGGATTGGTGGGCCGAAAGGTGTTGGTGCCCTCTGACACCGGCGTCATCTCCGCAGAAGATACCAGTATTAAAGGGGTGATCAGTTCGCCTACCAAAATTGATAGTGTAAAAGTCAGTATTGAAGATGAAAGCGGTCAGGTGATCAAAACCTTTACTATTGATGGCAGTGAGGGAGGCAACATTGATGTGACTTGGGACGGTCTTGATAAAGACGGCAAGCCAGTCGACCCCGGTAAATACACGATTAAAGCCAATGGTATCGTTGAGGGTAAGGCCCAAGATTTAGCTGTTTCAACCTATGCTCACGTAAGCAGCGTGTCATTAGGTGCATCACAAACGGGGCCTATTTTAAATTTACGCGGCATTGGTGGCATTTTATTATCTGATGTTTTGGCTGTTTCTGAGCAGTGATGTAACAACAGTCTTAATTAATCGCTACTTACACTATTTTTGAATGTTTTATGCCGTATTGACCTAAAGCGTTAAGCGGTTTGTCCGAACATATCGAGGTGATCTATGTCTTTTAATATTGCATTGAGTGGAATTGCGGCAGCGCAAAAAGATCTTAATACCACGGCAAACAATATCGCCAACGCTAACACTATTGGTTTTAAAGAGTCCCGCGCTGAATTTGCGGATGTCTATGCCAATTCTATTTTCTCAAACGGTAGAACATCGGTTGGTGGCGGTGTCACCACGACCCAAGTTGCGCAGCAATTTCATCAAGGCAGCTTGCAATTTACCAACAATGCGCTGGATATGGCGATTAACGGTGGTGGCTTTTTTATTACCTCATCGGGCGTAGACTCTCAGGATGTCTCTTTTACACGTGCAGGGGCATTTAAACGCAACCAAGATGGTTTTTTAGTCGATTCAGTTGGCAATTTCTTACAATGTTTCCCGGTTGATAAAGACGGTAACTCCACCTCAGTGAGTTTAACCACCACTAAGCCTATTCAGGTGCCAGATACCGCTGGTAGCCCAGTAAAAACCGGTAAAGTGGATATCAGTATGAACTTAGATTCCACTCAAGAAACGAAGGATCCCGCGCTGTTTGACCCGAATGATTCTGAGACCTTTAATAACTCCACCGCGATGACTATTTATGATTCACTCGGTGAGGCTCATACCTTGACGAGCTTTTTTTTGCGCCCAGAAGATGCCGCCTTTAGCGGCGAGAGTAACTGGGTTGCCTTTTATGCGGTTGACGGTAAACAAGTTAATTTAGATGGCGCTGCGGGCTCTTATCAAGTAGATACCACAGGTGATGGCTTACCCGATGGCACGCTCCCAGCTGTAAACGCCGGTGGTTGGACTGGCGCTGTGGTCAGGTTTAGCTCTGCTGGTGGCTATGTTGGCTCCGATCCTGCTGAGATTAATACCGAGGCTTTAGGTGTTGCAGGTGCAGATGTACTGGGTCCTGCCGCCGATGGCGCGCAAACGATTACCATTAATTTTGACAACCCAACTCAATATTCAGAAAAGTTTAATGCCACTAAATTATCCCAAGATGGGATCACGGTTGGGCGTTTAACTAATGTTGAGGTGGGCACCGATGGGCTAATTTCGGCTCAATATAGCAATGGTTCAACCGTGCCTTTAGCCCGCGTGGCATTGGCCAACTTCTCAAACGAACAAGGTTTAACCCAAGTGGGAAATACCTCTTGGAAGGCGAGTTTAGCCTCAGGTAACGCACTTGCTGGTGAAGCCAATAATGGGACGTTTGGTGCCATACGCTCATCAGCACTGGAACAATCAAATGTGGATTTGACCTCAGAATTAGTTGATTTAATTTCAGCGCAGCGTAACTTCCAAGCCAACTCGCGAACCTTGGAAGTCAATAATACTTTGCAGCAAACGATTTTGCAGATCCGTTAATGGCCTAGTGAGTCTTCAGGGCGTCAGTTATCAACGACTGGCGTCTGTTTGTTTCCCCTGCTTGATTTCCCTCTCATTATTGTCATTTCTATCGCACTGAAACGTCTTACTTTGCTTATGAATACCGCTGTAATAGCGCCTCTCAACGGTAGAGTTTTTTGGCATAATGTATGCATAGTTTGTTGTTAAGTTTAAAGATTGACGGAGGATGCCGTGGATAAATTACTCTACATTGCCATGAGTGGCGCAAAGCAAAATATGAACGCCCTCGCAGTGCGGGGCAACAACCTTGCCAATGCCAATACCGATGGTTTTAAGGCTGATATGACACAAGCCCGTGCCATGCAAGCGTTTGGCGAAGGGTTGCCGACGCGGGTATTTGCCATGACAGAGCAGCCCTCCGCCAATTTTCGTTCCGGTCCACTTAAATCAACTGGACGTGATTTAGATATTGCCATTAAAGATCAAGGTTGGTTAGCGGTGCAGGATGCCAAAGGCGCTGAAGCCTACACCCGCGCAGGTAGCTTACGTTATGACAATGCTGGATTGTTAACCAATGAGCGTGGCAACCCAGTGATGGGCGACAACGGCCCTATCATATTACCTTTACCGATTGAAAAAATTGAAATAGGCCAAGATGGCAGTATTTCTGTACGGCCTCAAGGTGCAACTGCAGACGTGATTGAAGTGGTTGGGCGGATAAAACTGGTGAATCCAGACAACCGTGGCTTAATGCGCGGTCAAGACGGATTGTTTCGTCAAATCAATGGCGAATTGGCCGAAGCCGATTTAAACGTAAGCGTAGAAAGTGGTGTGGTTGAGGGCAGTAATGTGAATGCCGTCGATGAAATGGTCACGCTCATCAGCCTGCAACGTCAATTCGAAATGCAAGTAAAAATGATGAAAACCGCAGAAGAAAACGACCGTTCTTCAGCCTCTTTGATGCGCATTAGCTAGGAGTCTCGATTATGCATCCAGCGTTATGGATCAGTAAAACTGGCTTAGATGCCCAACAAACCGATATTGCGGTTATCTCTAACAATGTCGCCAACGCCAGTACCATTGGCTTTAAAAAAGGCCGAGCGGTATTTGAAGATCTGCTCTATCAAACCGTTAACCAAGCAGGGGGGATCAGTGCGGCCAACACCAAATTACCTAACGGGCTTAATTTAGGCGCGGGTACAAAAGTGGTTGCTACCCAGAAAATTTTCAGTCAAGGCAATTTGTTAACTACGGATAACGCCTTGGATTTAATGGTTGATGGGCCAGGTTTTTTTGAAATTCAACTGCCTGATGGTACGACAGCCTATACCCGTAATGGCCAGTTTTCCTTAGATGACACCGGCCAGATGGTGACATCTGGCGCGGGCTATGTGTTACAGCCCGCGATCACCATCCCTGATGGAGCGACCAGTATTACGGTATCGGCTGAGGGCGAGGTGTCGGTGAAAACGCCCGATGCAGCTGAAAACCAAGTGGTAGGGCAGCTCACCATGTCAGATTTTATTAATCCGTCAGGGCTTGACCCGATAGGGCAAAACCTCTACGTCGAAACGGGTGCCAGTGGGGTACCCATTCAAGGCACAGCCTCTCTTGATGGTTTAGGTGCAATTCGGCAGGGTGCCCTTGAAACGTCTAACGTGAACGTGACCGAAGAATTAGTCAATTTGATAGAAAGTCAGCGCATTTACGAAATGAACTCTAAGGTCATTTCGGCAGTTGATCAGATGCTGTCTTACGTTAATCAGAATTTGTAATCGGAGTCTACTATGAAGCCTTGCTCATTCTTCGGGACCTTGTTGCTGGCGTTATTCATCAGTGGCTGTGCGAGTCACCAGCAAAAGCCGATCCCCGACGATCCCTTTTATGCGCCGGTGTACCCAGACTCGCCAGCCACTCGGATTGCTCCGACAGGGTCTATTTATCTAGACAGTCAATCCACGTCACTTTATACCGATCTGCGCGCTCATAAGGTCGGCGACATTATCAGTGTGCTGCTGACTGAGTCGACTAAAGCCAAAAAAAGTGCTGGAAATCAAATCAAAAAATCGACCGATGTGAATATCAAGCCAGTGTATTTGGGTGGCAATGATCTGATGATTGGCGGCAATCCTCTGGATGCACGTTATCAAGACAGTTTGGATACCAATCGTGGCTCTGATGCTGACCAAAGTAATAGTTTATCCGGCAGTATTTCTGCCAACGTGATGCAAGTCTTGGCGAACGGTAACTTAGTGATCCGCGGTGAAAAGTGGATCACCATTAATAACGGCGATGAGTTTATTCGCGTGACTGGCATCGTCAGGCCGCAGGATATCACCCCCGAAAATACCGTTGAATCACCGCGACTCGCCAATGCACGTATTCAATACAGCGGTACCGGCGCTTTTGCCGATGCGCAAAAAGTGGGTTGGTTAAGTCAATTTTTCTTAGGTGAGTGGTGGCCTTTTTAACGAGGAATTATCATGTCAAAAATGAGTCGTTTACTTAAATTTGTTACATGCCAGTGTTTATTCGCTAGCGTGTTGCTGAGTCTGTTTTTGCCGGCATCTGCCCAGCGAATTAAAGATATGGCCAATGTACAAGGAGTGCGCAATAACCAATTAATTGGTTATGGTTTAGTGGTGGGTTTACCCGGCACAGGTGAAAAGACCGCTTATACCGAGCAAACCTTTAAAACCATGCTAAAAAATTTCGGCATAAATTTACCCGACAATGTTAAGCCTAAAATTAAAAACGTTGCCGTAGTGGCGGTGCATGCTGAGATGCCTGCGTTTATCAAACCTGGGCAAACCATTGATATCACAGTCTCGAGTATTGGTGAGGCGAAAAGTTTGCGTGGCGGTACACTGTTGCAAACCTTACTCAAAGGCATTGACGGAAATGTGTACGCTATTGCTCAGGGCAGTATGGTCGTCAGTGGTTTTAGCGCCGATGGACTTGATGGTTCTAAAGTGATCCAAAATACCCCGACGGTGGGGCGTATTCCTAACGGCGCGATTATTGAGCGCAGTGTGACTACCCCATTTAGCAGTGGCGATTATTTGACGTTTAATTTGCACCGCGCCGACTTTTCGACAGTGCAACGCATGGCCAATGCGATAAATGATCTACTTGGTCCAGATATGGCACGTGCATTGGATGCCAGCTCAGTACAAGTCAGTGCCCCAAGAGATGCCTCTCAACGAGTCTCGTTTTTAGCGACGTTGGAAAATATCGAAGTCGAGCCTGCCGATGAGTCGGCCAAGATCATTGTTAACTCACGTACCGGCACCATAGTGGTCGGTCAAAACGTTAAACTCTTCCCTGCTGCCGTGACGCATGGTGGTTTGACCGTCACCATCGCTGAAGCTACCCAGGTGTCGCAGCCGAACGCGTTGGCAAATGGTCAAACTGTCGTGACGACAAATTCGACTATTAGTGTGGAAGAAAGTGATCGCCGTATGTTTATGTTCAATCCTGGTACGACATTGGATGAGCTAGTCAGAGCCGTTAATTTAGTGGGTGCAGCGCCTTCTGACGTGTTAGCGATACTTGAAGCGTTAAAGGTGGCAGGGGCTTTGCATGGTGAACTTATCATCATCTAATTTCTGTCGGGGATGTCATGGAAAAGCTTTCAAGTTCATCACATTTTCTTGACCTGGGTAGCCTAGATAATCTGCGTGCCCAGGCTCAGAAAGATGAACAAGGCGCCTTGAAAGAAGTCGCTAAGCAATTTGAAGGTATTTTCGTGCAAATGTTGATGAAAAGCATGCGTGAAGCGAACGCGGCGTTTGAATCAGACAGCCCAATGAATAGCCAGTACACTAAGTTCTACGAACAGATGCACGATCAACAAATGTCGATAGAACTATCATCTCAAGGCGGGCTAGGGCTTGCCGATGTGATGGTCAAACAGTTATCCCCCAAGGCACCGCCAAAACCCAGCGCGACAAGGTTGGCGACAGATAACAATGTTATGCTGCATCAGCCAGTAAGCCACGCGTCAACATCGAATATTCAACCTGATGCCATGCAGCCCAACACATTGGCAGCGCTTGCGGCGAAACAACAGCTTTCGGTCGCTCAGCAGTGCGCGCCGAGTTCAACCAATGCTGACACTCATGCTGACACTCATGCCGACCCCAATGATGTGACTGTGCTGTTCTTCGATGCGATGCAATCTTTACAGCGCCCAGAACCGCGGCAATCACCTGCAATTACGCTACTTGATAATGTGCTGAGCGGCAGAGTCTTGCCTTCAGTGGCAAAGGCGGCGACTTCGCAACAGATTAACAGCCAAGCAGACTTTGTCAGGGTGCTGTACCCCCACGCTGTTAAAGCGGCCAAAGCCATGGGCACCGAGCCAGAATTATTGCTTGCTCAATCTGCGCTTGAAACGGGTTGGGGGCAAAAAATGGTCAAAGGCCACAATGGCCAGCCCAGTTATAACTTATTTAACATTAAGGCCGATAGGCGTTGGGACGGCAATAAGGCGCAAGTGAGCACCTTAGAATATGAACAAGGCATTGCCGTAAGGCAAAATGCCAACTTCCGCGTCTATGAAAATTTTGAACAAAGTTTTAGTGATTTGGCCGATTTTATTGCCACCAATGATCGCTATAAACACGCCCGAACACAGGCAGATAAGCCGGCTGAATTTATTCGCAGTTTGCAGAAAGCGGGGTATGCAACCGATCCGCAATACGCCAATAAAGTGCTCAATGTACTTAAAACCATCAAGTCAGACTTTGCCGAGTTTTTGGTAAAGGAGGCACAGTAATGCCGCTTAAAAGTAGTGTCCAACAAGGGGAGCTGTAATCCATGGCTAACGATTTATTCAGTATTGCCCAAAGTGGGATCATGGCTTCCCAAGCTCAGTTGGGCGTCACCAGTAATAATATTGCTAACGTCCATACCACAGGTTACCACCGTCAAGTGGCCATTCAAGGCGCGACAGAGTCACAACACCTCGGTGGTCAATTTTATGGTACAGGAGCCTATGTAGCTGAAGTTAAACGTATTTATAACGACTACGCCAGCCGCGAATTGCGTATTGGCCAAACTGGGCTCTGCGCTGCTGAAACCAGTTTAACCAAGCTTAATGAAATGGATCAGCTGTTTTCCCAGATAGGTAAAGCCGTACCTAAGTCGCTGACGGACTTATTTGACACCTTAAATAGCCTCGGTGATCAACCCCAAGATATTGGCATTCGCAATGCCATCCTCACCACAGCGGCGCAATTATCAAGCAGCCTGAATCAGCTGCAGTCCAATTTAAATGGCCAAATGAGCCAAACCCACGATGAGATTAAAAGCGTCACCACCCGCATTAACGATATCAGTAAAGAAATTGCTGAGATCAACCTTGAGCTGATGAAAATTTCAGGGGATGACGCACAATTACGCGATCGCCAGGATGCCTTGATCCAAGAGTTGAGCCAATACGGTGACGTCAATGTCATCCCGCTGGATAACGGCGGTCGCAGTATTATGCTGGGCAGTGCCTTTATGTTGGTGTCGGGCGAACAAGCATCAAGCATGGGTGTCAGAGCCGGCGACCCCTTTGGCAATGAGCTTGAATTAACCTATAGCGTGGGTGCCACCACCATGAAGCTCGATGCCGGTAAATTAGGCGGCCAATTGGGGGCATTATTTGATTTTCGTGAAAACACCTTGTTGCCCGCAAGTCATGAGCTCGGCCAAATGGCACTGGGGATTGCCGATGCGTTTAATCAACAGCAAGCTAAAGGTTTTGATCTCAATGGCGCGGTAGGTAAACCGATTTTTACCGATATTAATGATCCCTCAATGGCATTAGATCGTGTCGGTGCAAAGCAGAATAATACCGGCAATGCCAGCCTTCGCGTCAATATCGACAATGTAGGCCAGCTTAGCGGCAGCAGTTACGAGCTGAGCTTTACCGCGCCTAACAGTTATCAGTTAAAAGATAGCAAAACCGGCGAGACTACCGCGCTCACGCTCAATGGCAATGTGCTTGAAGGCGGCGGCGGATTTAGCATTCACCTTGATGGAGGTGCGATGGCCTCCGGTGATAAGTTTGAAATCCGTCCTACCGCCAATGCCGCCGCTCAAATTGGCGTCAGCTTAACCGATCCTAAAGGCATTGCAGCCGCCGCGCCCAAGATCAGCGCTGACCCCGCCAACACCGGCAGCAGTGTCAGCTTGGTCAGTATTAACGACCGTAACGCAGCAAACTTTCCGCTAGCGGGCAGTGAATTAACCTTTGCCCTTGATACCAGTATTATGCCGCCCAGCTATGAAGTATTCGATGTTGCAGGCACATCGGTGGCCACAGGGGTTGCAAGCGGTACGCCGCCACAGGTGAGCGCCTTTGGTTTTACCTTTGAAATTAAGGGTAATGGCGGCAACAATGAACGCTTTAG
>JBOFUF010000079.1:0-8266 GCA_051652445.1 Shewanella sp. | reverse complement strand
GTTGCAAGAATTACGCAGTGGCACAATTGGTGTAGGTCGCCGTGTTATTGAGCTAGAAAAACGTATACATCAGCAGTCAGAACGGATTGAAGAAACGACTCAGCAAGATCCACAGGCGAAACTTTATACCCGAGCGATGAAAATGGTCGCACTGGGTGCAGGGGTCGACGAGTTGATTAAGGAATGTGAATTACCCAAAGCAGAAGCTGAATTGCTTATTCGCTTACACCGTAAATAGCCACCTGTCGTCGCCTTGCCTTATAAGGGCCATTGATCGGCGATAAAACGTCACCGCGTGACTAACAGGCAATCGCGTGAGCTTTGCCTTGTTTAAGTTCCTATAGGGTTACGCTCGAGCGGTCCGCCCTACTTTTCAGGTAAGTGAGCGTGCGAGCGTCGTGTCATCTGTGAGCGGGTCGCTTCGTAAGCGCAGCGATCCATCCATTTAGGGTGTTGCTCAGCATCTATGCTTTCTCAATAATTTTTTGATGCATGTTATTCCATTGCTCGGGAAACTTACCGTCAAGCATGTACACAAACGCAATCAGTTCAGCGATAAGCAAATAAAGTTCTTTAGGAATTTCTTCTCCTAATTCTAGTAACTGTAGAAAATGGCTCAGGTGAGGATCTTGATGAATATAGATCCCGTTAGCCTTAGCTAAGGCAATAATTTCTTCAGCTATAAGCCCTTCACCCGTCGCCACAATTTTTGGGGCATTATGGCCATCGTAACTCAATGCGACAGCTTGCTTAAGTTCACTCTCTTCGCTCATATCGTTATTCTCAATATGTTGTATCATAAATGTAATCTTCGTCGTGGTGTTGCTAAGCTTTTGTCTTTACGAGGAAATGATCGCCAGGTAATAAGGTTGCAGGTACTTGGGCTATTTGAGTTGATAATTCACCAGGGGTAAAACCCAGTTGTAACAGTTTTTGGCTTAAGGGGGTTAAAAAGTGACGAACCTTATTGAGTAGTATCTGGCTATTGCCTTTAAACTGGATATCCAATTGTTGATGGTGTTGTTGAGCTGAAATCAGTAGCGGACCTTGTGCTAAATTAAATTTTAACTGCAAGCGCCATCCATTTTTTTTCTCATTATCATCCAGTTCGGCATTTTGCTCGAATTTACCTTCCAGTTGCTCATGGCGTTGGTTAATCCCATAGGGTAGCGCAAAAAACCACACTAGATTGCCGGCGCTCTCACTACTCGCCTGCTGATATAAATGCAAATTAGAGGCTAATTGCCCCATGCTCTCCAATCCGCCGGCTTTGCTTAATTGGCTAAGTTGCTGAGTGGACAATCCAACCTGGGCTTGTAACTGCTGAAGATAATCGGCAAGTTTTTTACTCATTGAGTTTGAATGGTTATTAGCGTTAAAGCCCAATAGCAGCTGAAAAAGGGAGGTGATTGCACTCGCATTCACAAGGATGGATGAGTGACTTGATTGCGGTAAGGCAAGATTTAAACTTGCTAGACCCAGAATGTTATCTTTGAGCGCATCTAAATCGTTTAGCTGGCTCAGTGGCGGTAACCCCAAATGTGGTAAGTATTTTAATAACTCTGAAGCTAAATTTGAATGGTTATGAACACGAGATGCTTCAATGGGTAATGCGCCTGCCTTATTAAACGCTTTTTGCAAAACATCAGCGCTGTTAACCGCTGCGTCGGTTTTAGCATCATGGCCTGGGCGTTCAGTTTTTTGCCCATTGGAGCCTAAAATATTATTGAGGCTATCAACATCGACAAGCCGCTTAACCGAGGTTGAATGTTGAATGCCAACCTGGGCTTGTTCAAGGTTCTTTGTCATAGGGGTTATTGCGGGTGCATTAGAGGTAGCGTGAGAAGCCGTTGAATGAGATACCAATAATGTGTCTAGCTTAGTTTGCCGCGATAAAGAATCGATTTTAGTCGCCATAGACTGACTTGTCGGCTCAGGTAAGGCAATGATCGTTTCCAGTTTTTTGAAAAAGGAGGCCATGATCTGCACCGGCTCAATTTTAGTCATCACAAGGTCTGAGGATGGTTTATTTATGGGAACCTGGGTTTCATTTACAGCAGTGCCAATAACGATATCGAGTTTGCTCAATATTGGGGTGAGTAATAAAATAGGCCTGTTTTGTTGCAAGGCTATTTTGGCTAAAAACTCTCCTTGAGTCAGTTTAGGCCCAGGATCTTGTGCGACAAAGGTGCCATTTGCAAATTGCAATTCCCGATTGACAACGGTGACATTCGGTAACGGATAGCCTTGCATTCGAGCGGCAAGCGTTGAAAGCTGAAGCTGAGATATACCGTTTTGTTGTGCCAAATGAATCACAGCCTCAGGAATTCTTAAGGCAATAGGTGTTGCTAAAGCAAGCAGTTGGTGGGTGGGGGGCTGAGCCACGGTTGCCGATGAAGGATTGTTTTGAGGCAAAGGCGCCAATAAAAAGGTATTTGCAGTGAATAATAATTGCCGTTGTTGAGCATTGAACAGCTTTAAACTATATTCTGCACCGTTAAAAATAATCTTGTCGCCCTCGGGTGATGTTTGTACCTGAGCAGGAATGAGGCGCGCAGTCGCATTGAGTGCATCAGTGGGGGCCACAGCAGTGGGTAACGGCGGATTGAGGTTGCTTGTAAGTGGAATCGACTCCATTTAGTGGCCTTATATAGTTTATACTGCAATGTATTCAATTGCTAAAATCAACAATTGACCCATTTTTTTGCCAAGTATGCTTATGCGCCTTGTGACAACGGAACTGTCCTACTGGATAGTATGCCATTAAGATGAATGATCCTTATATCGTCATGTTGGTATGGTCACTTTAGCTAAAATCGATACTTAAACTGTACATTTATATTAAGAGAGCGCTATGAAGTTAAAATGGATGGGATTATTTTTGGGGTTAATGCTACTGCCTAAAGTGCAAGCGGCAGAAGTGCCGGTACCAGATACCATTCAGCAGGAAGCCCCCGCTAAGGTTCACATTACCTATGATGACCCCCGCGATCCGTTCGAAGGCTTTAACCGAGCCATGTGGGATTTTAACTATCAGTATCTTGATCGATATTTATATCGTCCCGTCGCTCATGGTTATAATGATTACCTTCCTATGCCAGTCAAAACGGGCATCAACAACTTTGTACAAAATTTTGAAGAGCCAAGTAGCCTAGTTAACAATATGCTGCAGGGCAAATGGGGCTGGGCGGCTAATGCTGGCGGACGTTTTACCGTTAACTCAACGGTCGGTTTATTAGGTATCATTGATGTCGCAGATATGATGGGAATGCACCGTAAGCAAGATGAGTTTAATGAAGTCCTTGGCTATTATGGTGTACCGAATGGACCCTACTTCATGGCGCCGTTTATGGGACCCTATGTCGTACGTGAATTCGCATCAGATTGGGTCGATGGTCTATACTTCCCGTTATCTGAATTAACAATGTGGCAAGGGATTGTTAAATTGGGACTTAAAAGCCTTCACTCAAGAGCATCTGCTATCGATCAAGAGCGACTTGTTGATAATGCACTCGATCCCTACGCTTTTGTTAAAGAGGCCTATTTACAACACATTGACTATAAACTTTATGATGGAAAAGTTCCTCAAAAACAAGATGATGATGAATTACTCCAACAGTACATGGAAGAGCTAGACTAATTCCATTAGTCGTGATTGATAGTCATCGCATTTAATTTCATCGTGTTAATCTTGTCGGCGTGGCTGCCAGCACTGTCACGATTGAATCGTCACATTGAATCATCACATTGAATCATCACAATGCGATACACTTTATTCGGGAACCTTTATGGCGTTAACTGGTGTTGCGATTCTTTTAGTTGAAGATGATCCGGTGTTTAGGCTCACGGTAGCTAGCTTTCTAAATAGTCGCGGTGCGCAAGTCACCCAAGCCTGTGATGGTGAGCAAGGGTTATCATTTTTTAAATCGCAGCACTTTGACATTGTTATTGCAGACTTAAGCATGCCTAAGCTCGGTGGGCTTGATATGCTTAAAGAAATGACAAAGTTAGCCCCATTAATATCCTCTATCGTGATATCAGGTAATCATGTCATGGCTGACGTCGTCGAGGCCTTACGGATTGGCGCCAGTGATTACCTTGTTAAGCCCGTATCCGATTTATACATCATTGAACAAGCCATTAAGCAAAGTCTGCATAGTCACTACCTTGACGATACTCAACGAGCTGATATTGAGGCGCTGTCCCACCAAGAGCTAAGTGATAACTTGGCATTGCTTGAACAAAGCGTTGCTGCGGCAAAACAAGTACAGCAGCAACTTTTTCCCGCCTCAACCATCAGCTATCCGCATGCGAAAGTCGATTACAGTCTGTTTAAAAATAGCGATATAAGCAGCTATTTCATTGATTCAGCTATGGTGGGGAATGATCATTTGATCATGTATATGGCTCATCTTTATCCCGAAGATAATCGCGCAGCCTTTGCCTGCGTTCTGCTTAGAAGTTTTGTTAATCAAAAGCTTAAAGACTTTCGCAACGGTCAAAGCCAAAGCGTTATTGAGCCATTCAACATGATGAGCTACCTGAATGATCGCTTGGTCAAGTCGGGGCTTGATATCAGAGCTGACATGATTTACATCTCCATTGAGTTGACAAAGTACCGCGCTGCGATAGCGCAGGCAGGCAAAGGGCTACGTTGTTATCTGCGCAATAATGAGGGATTAAGCCCGTTAGCGCTGTCAGAAAGCCTGCAGTTAGGGGGAGTAGATTGGGGTAAACCGAGCATTCAGTTCCGCAGTGTTTTACCGCAAGAGCAATTATGTATTGCGACAAGTGAGCCTGAGCATAAACAAGCTTTACTTGATAACAAGTTTAATGGCTTGGTTTATGATGCAACGCTACCCGCAGGTGGTTTTCTACAGTTAAGCCTTTAGTTTTTTGACGCTTTGGCGAAATTGAGTATACCGAATAGCTGACTTAACAAAAACGCCTTACTCTTGCGAGTAAGGCGTTTTGTTTTAACAGTCAAAAAAGTCGAACAGGATGATTAACGCTTAATCGCTTCGTGCTCACCCGTAATGGCCATTTCTTCTTCTAACATCTCAGCTTCTGAATGATGCTTGGTTTCTGCGCCGTGCATCCAATCAACCAATTTGTCAGAGATAAAGTATAAAATAACCCCAGACAGCGCCGCCGTAATCGCAATACCGGCAAAAATCGACATCGCATTAGCCAGTTGCTCTTCTTTGCCACCACTATGACCAATCAAAGAGCCGACAACCCCAGCAACCTTGTTCGCCATCGCAATAAACAAGAACCAAGCGCCCATCATCAGCGATGCAATACGCAGCGGCGCAAGCTTAGTCACCATAGATAAGCCAATGGGTGATAAACATAATTCGCCCATAGTATGGAAGAAATAAGCACCGACTAACCACCACATGCTGGATTTAGCCGTAGGATCGCTACCCATCTCAACCACTGCGCCAATCATGAACAAGAAGCCAATCGCCAACAAGATCAACCCTAAGGCAAATTTCACCGGCGAGTTAGGTTCATTTTTACCTAAACGGATCCAAATCGAAGCCACTACTGGGGCAAATAACACAATAAAAATCGCGTTCAGTGATTGGAAATAAGTCGTGGGTACTTCCCAAGTCCCTATGTGACGGTCAGTAAACTCATTGGTAAATAAGTTCATTAACCCGCCAGCTTGCTCAAAACCCGCCCAGAAAATAATAGTGAACAAACCTAATACCATAATCACCTTAAGGCGATCACGCTCAATTTTACTCAGCGGTTCTTTATGGGTATTGCCTAATTTTGCCTGGCGTTCACGTTCAAGCTTGGCTGCCGGCACAGTACCAATATTACCTAACAGTTTTTGCGCAAATAAAAATTGGATCACCAGCGACAGCAGCATACCAATACCAGCACAGAAGAAACCTGCCTGCCAGTTATTCACAAAAACCTCTTGGCCATTGACCATTTCAGTGTGGCCAAAGCTGGTATAAGCCCAAGCAACAACAAAACCGGATAATGCCGCCCCTAAATTGATACCCATGTAGAAAATGGTAAAGGCACCATCGCGACGGTGATCACCTTCCTCATAAAGATCGCCGACCATGGTCGAAATATTGGGTTTAAACAGGCCGTTACCTAAAATCAGCGTGCCTAAACCGATATAGAACACTGTGGTTTCAAGGCCAGGTACCCAAGCATGAGGCGCAGCGAGCATAAATTGGCCTGCCGCCATTAACGCGCCACCAAAATAAATCGCTTTGCGCTGACCCAGAAAATTATCCGCTAACCAGCCACCAATCAGTGGGGTTAAATACACTAACGCAGTAAACGTGCCATACAAGGATAACGCGTCAGCTTGGCTAAACCCTAAGCCACCGCCGCCTTGCTTACCCACCTGATCGACTAAATACAACACCAAAATGGCGCGCATTGCATAATAACTAAAACGTTCCCATAACTCTGTGGTAAATAGCAGGAACAATCCCTTGGGATGCCCAAGCATGGTTCCTGGTGGTTTTGCTACGTTCATGAAGTCTTCTACCTTAAGCTCGTGATTGCCTGTGGGCCCCTGAAACAGGATGATGTCGCCACAGAAAAAGTATTGTGGTTCGTTCCCATATCGCCTGCGGGTTAATCAACAATGAGTTCCTATAGCATTCATTCAATGTTTAACAACCGTTAGTCACGTATGAGTTATTGTTGCGATATTTTTTTATAAAAGTAATCTTTTTAGCGCTAAATTGAATCTATTCGCTAAAAATCCCACCTTATATACTCCTTAAAAGCAACCAAAGTCAATTTTGATAAATGAAGTGCTGCATTAACTGCAGTGTCGAGGCGTGGTTTTTGCGCAGAATTCGCTAATGCCAACAAACGTGAGTATGCATATCGAACAGAAGGGGCGGAGTAGGCTAAAAACGACTTCCATTGAGTTGAATCTTTGCTATGATTGCGTCCCGTAAGTGGATGTCACTGATATAGGGTTGTGAGATTAGCGAATGAAGGAATGGTACCTTTTATATTGTAAACCTCGAAGTGAAGCGAGAGCGCAACAAAACTTAGCACTTCAAAACCTAGAGACATATTTGCCTATGATCGCGGAAGAAAAGACGCTCCGTGGGCAAAAAAAAATCACCCGCGTGCCTTTGTTCCCATGCTATCTATTCATTCATTTTGACCCAATTGAAACCAGCGTCAGGCAGATCCATTCTACTCGCGGCGTTAATCGCATCGTCAATTGCCAAGAGCGCATGACCCCGATTGATGACAGGATTATCCATGCCATTCGCATGCAAGAGTTAGCGCCATCGCCTGCGCAGCCTGCTGAAGCCGCAGCCTTAAAAACCGGTGATAAAATTCGTTTTAAAGCAGGGCCATTTGCGGATTTAGAAGGGGTGTTTCAAGAAAAATGCCCAAATAAACGCTGCCATATTTTATTTACGATTATGGGGCAAGTTAAAACCGTGTCAGTGCCGGAGCAATTTGTCGAACCTTTGCCTGATAAGTGACGGCGCTCTTTGCGCACGAGCTCGAAACATTAGCTCGAAACATTAGCTCGAAACATTAGCTCGAAACATTAGCTCGAAACTTGAGCTCTATTTTGAGTGCAGCGGTTGAAATTAAGGATGTGTGCTCGAGGCATTTGTAAGACGAATTCGCCTTAGCGTGTGAGACATTTGCCATTTGTAAGCCTGCCATTAAATAGTTTGGTTACGTGCTTATGAATTAAAGGTAATTAATTACAATTGATTAGGTTGTATTATTGCTTTATGTTTGACGCAGTTGCCATAACTGCTGTAAACATAGCCATTCAGCTTGTGCTTGTGAGCTGTTAGCCATTTTTTTACTGCATTTATAACGTAAAATGCGCGGCTGATGATTGTGGGTGTTATTACGGATGCTATTGCGAGTGTTATTACGTTAGTGATTAACGCTAATATGCTCATTAAAACAGGCTCATTAAATCAGTCTCATTAAATCAGGCTCATTAAAACAGTTTTGTTAGATGTTAGCTAATCCGCCTTGCGCAAGATTGATTAGTCTAGTGTATGAAAAATAAGAAATTTCGCTATGCGAAGGGCAATATAGAAGCCGCAATCTATGGGCGGTAGCGTGTCTGGAAGACATCGAATGAATATTTTCATTCGTTAAGCGGACGCCGAAGGCCTCCGGCCGCCACGCGGATCGGTAGCGTGTCTGGAGGGTGAGAAACCGCAGGTTAAGCTCTCGAACGAGAGGCATGGATGCCGAACTGGCTTGTATATAGGGATATATTTATCGAATG
>JBOFUF010000078.1:0-7094 GCA_051652445.1 Shewanella sp. | reverse complement strand
GCAAACTCGGCTTTAATAACAAGATCACCGGTTGTTCACGCTCTCCGTCACTGGCGACCGCTAAGTCGGCATCTTGGGTTTCGATAGCCGCGAGCATGCGTGCAACGAGATCGTGGGGCAATAGTGGGCAGTCACAGGGCACCACCAATAAGTAGTCTGCGTCTGTTTGACCCATGGCGCTGATCATGCCTGCCAAAGGTCCAAGAAAACCACTATGCTCATCGCTTATTACCTTAAAACCGAACTCAGCATAACGTGCTTGGTTGCGATTTGCGTTGATCAGGATCTCCTTAACTTGAGGTTTTATCCTGTCAATAGTGTGTTTAATCATGGCTTGGCCGTTGAGTTCGACGAGACCTTTATCGTCGCCTCCCATGCGGCGTGCCATGCCACCTGCAAGAATAACGGCATCAATTTGCGATGACATATAAAGACTCCTGTGTAAGTAAAGACCCTGGCTGCGGATAAGTGCTCATGACTTGCTTACCTTCTATTTGCCACTGCTGCTCGCAAATGGCGGTTAAGGCGCAATTCTGATGACTACTGAGTAACATGCCCGTGCCTTCGTGCTTAAGTTGTTTGATCATTGTTAATACGAGTTTTTGAGAATCCTTGTCCATATTGGAGGTCGGTTCGTCGAGCATTAACAGTTTAGGCTGTAGGATCCAAGCCCGCGCAATCGCGAGACGCTGTCTTTCACCCCCAGAGAGATTACAGGCTCTCGTAGTGAGCATTGATCCTAGCTGCGCCATCTCAATCGCTTGAGTCATCCGCTGTTTTGCTTTGGCTTTTGTTTCTGAGCTGATATTCAGCCCATAGGTGAGATTATGTTCCACCGTGCCATCAAATAAATAAGGATGTTGATGCAGATACACGGCTTTTCCGAGTAATGGATTGCGTCGCCACCAGGGATTTTTGGCAAAACCGACCGTCTCAATATGGCCCTTGGTTGGCGGCATCAAGCCCGCCATAATTTTCATCAAGGTTGATTTTCCCGCGCCATTATCGCCTTGCAAATAAATGACATCACCTTGGCATAATGTTAATGCGTCAGCTTTGAATAACAGGCGCGTGCCAAAGGACATTGCTACGTCACGGACGATCAGACTGACCTGAGTCATGGTTTAATGACTCCTTGGCATGGCTTTGCCGCGTAAGCCACCTAAGGCAAAATTGAGGATCAAGGCCAAGATGAGCAGTACCAGTCCCAGGGCGATAGCTTGGGCGAAGTCACCTTTGCTGGTTTCAAGTGCAATGGCAGTAGGGATGTTACGGGTGACATGTAGAATATTACCTCCGACCATCATAGAGCAGCCAACTTCGGTAAGAATGCGACTAAACGCCGCGACAATCGCCAGCAACAAGGGCATGCGTAGTTCACGGCATACTGTCCACACGGCGCGGCACCAAGAGGCGCCTAAAGTGCGGGATGTTTCCCAAGCTCTGCGATCAACGCTAGTAAATGCGGCTTGGCTCATTGCAATCAGTACGGGAGCGCAAATGAACATTTGCCCAAGGATCATGCCTTGTTGGGTGAACAGCCATTTTAGGTCGCCCAGAGGGCCGTTGCGTGTTAGCAGTAAATACACCAGCAACCCGATAACGACGGTGGGGATGGATTGCAGAGTTTGAACTAAATTAGTGATTATCCATTTACCGCGAAATGGCGCAAACGCCAGCACAAAGCCAAACACCATGGAAGGAACCAGCGTGATGAGTAGCGCTGCAAAAGAAACCGAAAACGAGATCGAAATAATGGACCAAACGTCAGGGTCTAAAGAAAGCAGCAGGCTTAATGCCTGCTGTAATAATGCTAGCCAGCCATCGCTCATTCGCTATACGTTGCCTTGAACAATTGATCGCCTTCAACATTGAAGTTGTTGATCATGCTTTGACCTTCTTTGCTGATCAACCAATCGCTGAATGCTTTAGCGCCTTTATGGTTCAAATCTGGGTATTTAGCAGGGTTGATGAGAATGACTTGGTATGGGTTGGCTAAGGTTTTGCCACCATCGAAATCAACGCCAAGATCGAGCTTGGTTTTATAAGCGACGAAAGTACCGCGGTCGGACAAGGTATAAGCTTGCATTTCGTTGGCCATGAGTAAGGTTTTACCCATGCCTTGGCCTATTGACGTGTAACCTTTGAAGTTGGGTGTCACGTTTGCCGCTTGCCATACTTCTAACTCTTTAATATGAGTACCTGAACTGTCACCGCGAGAGATAAAGGGAACCCCCGATTTTGCAATGTCAGTGAAAGCTTCTTCGGCCGTTTTGCTGTGACTGATTTTTGCAGGGTCATTTTTAGGGCCAAGTATCACAAAATCATTTTCCATGATGCCACGTGGCTCAACACCAAAACCATCGGCGACGAATTTAGCTTCAGCACTCGGAGCGTGCGTCATGACTAAATCTACATCACCTTGTTCAGCTAGTTTCAGGGCATTACCTGTGCCCGTTGCGATGACTTGAACCTTGTAGCCAGACGCACTTTCGAACTTAGGCAGCAGCGCTTTCAATAGGCCAGAGTTTTCAGTGCTGGTGGTGGTGGCTAGCTTAATGATGTCAGTTGCTTGAGCGGTTAAGGTGGTCAGTATACTGGTGGCAATCACTAATTTTAGCAATGACTTCATGTTTAGCATGGGTACTCCTTGGCGAAAGATAGAATGTCAACTCACATGCTTACTTGAGCTAATCGTCTCTAAAATGAGAATGCGTGCATTTTAAAGCAAATTAGATGCCAAGATGAAAATTTCAAGCAAATTAGATCTCAAGCTGAAAATGGGGTCTGTTTCTTCACAGCGTAATCTAATTTGTGAACTTGATCTCAAGCTTAACAAATACTTTACAGACAAATTGTCGCAACATCGAGTTCCTATGGTTCATAGTGACCTATTCCTCTATCCTCAGTGTTAGAGCGACTCGTAAATGAGTCAAAATGTCCAGAAGAAGACAATATGAGCCAGATAGGTAATAACCTCAAGCCCCTTCCATCCGCCGTCTCGGTGCTGATTGTTGATGATGAACCCGGCATGCGCAGTTTTTTAAATAAGGCGCTCTCGAAAAAATTCGCTTTAGTTGAAACCGCGGGCAGTATCGAAGAGGCGGAGCTGCTACGCAGTCGCTGCCATTTCGATTTGCTTATCGTCGACATTCGCCTGCCTGGTCGCTCAGGTATTGAATGGCACGAGGCATTAGATGAACAGGAGCGTCGTTCGGACATTATTTTTATGACGGGCTATGCTGACATGGAAGTGGCGATTACCGCGCTGCGCGCTGGTGCCTCTGACTTTATCATGAAACCTTTCCACCTTGAGCAGATGATGACTGCGGTCGATCGCTGTATTGAGCGTCGCTTGCTGAAGCGGGAAAACTTGATGTTGCGCCGTGAGGTTTCAATTGGTTATTCATCGACCATTATTGGCAGCAGTGAAGCGATGATGTCGGTGAAACACATTATTGAACGTGTCGCACCGACCAATGCCGTCGTACTGATCCAAGGTGAGTCTGGCACGGGTAAAGAGCTAGTCGCTAGGCAGTTACATTTACTCAGTGGGCGTCAGGGGCCTTTTGTCCCTGTTAACTGTGGTTCTATCGCCCCTGAATTGCTTGAAAGTGAGCTATTTGGCCATATCGCTGGCGCATTTACCGGCGCTAAAGGTAACCGTGAAGGCTTATTCAGCTTTGCCTCGGGCGGGACTATTTTTCTCGATGAAATTGGTGAAATGCCACTGAAAATGCAGACGGCTTTACTTCGAGTGTTAGAGCAAAAAGCGATTCGTCCTGTGGGCAGTGAAAAAGAAGTTAACATTGATGTGCGAGTCATCGCCGCCACTAACCGTACACTGATTGATGAGGTCGATGCGGGCCGTTTCCGTCGTGACTTATATTATCGATTAAATGTGCTCGATATTTTAATCCCGCCATTACGTGATAGACCCGGAGATGTGGTGGCATTAACTCATCATTTTACCCGTCAACTTGCCGCCGAATTAGGGGTAAGAGAAATCGTCTGGAGCCATGAGGATATGGTGAAATTGCAGCAGCACGAATGGCCAGGTAATATCCGTGAGCTACGAAATATGATTGAGCGCTGTATTTTACTGGGAAAACCGCCAGCAGAATATTGGAAGCAACAACTGAAGAGTGAGTCTTTCTCCATATCGGGTTATCCATTGGATTGGCCATTGAAAGAAGTGGAAAAACATCATGTGACCAGTGTTGTCAACTTGCATTCAGGTAATAAGTCTGCCGCCGCAAGAGATTTAGGTGTATCGCGTAAGACGTTAGATCGCAAGTATAAAGAGTGGTTTGATTCTAGCGGACAACAGGAGTCATAGGGTGGCATTCTTTAGGCATTTTTTTGGTGTCAGCTGGCAGCAAATGCAGGCCAAGGTGCGTTATCGCATATTAATCCTGACATTACTGCCTATCTTACTGACACTGGTGAGTTTAGTCTTCATCACTATTTATTGGAATATTAGCTATACAGGTAAGCAGCTGTTTATGAAAGTTAAAGCTGACTTGTCTGTTGCCGAAAATACCTTGCAGCAAGTGCAAGTACGTCAAGAAAAACAACTTGAACGTGTGGTGACCTCTTGGACTTTTCAAAATGACTTTAGGCCACTTCTCAGTGGTAAAGAATTCAGTGATGAAGTGGTACACAGAGCCAGTCTCAACGCATTTCTCCTCCAACAGAAAAAGCAGCTTAATCTCGATTATCTGCGTCTAGTGAGTGTTGCTGAGGCGGCTGCAGACCCTGATTTACGTCAAATACTCCCTAAATTAAACGGTTTATTACCTTATTCCGGCTTGATGGTGTTACCGCCCGAACGTTTATCACGTATCGACCCACAATTAGCGGTCGTTGCGAGCATCCCGCTAGTCGCAACTTTGCGGGCGAATAGCCCAACTAAAACCGTCGAAGATCGCGGTTTATTGAGCCGCAGCCTATTCCCTGTGCCAGATATGGAAGGTAAGGTGGCTTGGTATCTTGATGGCGGGATCTTGTTTAATCGCGACACTCGCATTGTCGACCACATTCGTGATCTGGTGTACGACAAAGGCACTTTGCCTGAGCGCTCCATAGGCACTGTGACCATCTTTTTAGATAACATCCGTATTTCAACCAATGTACCACTGCATTTTTATCCCAAAGGTAATGAGGCACAAGGCCGTGCACTGGGCAGTTTAGTGTCGGAGGACGTTAAAGAGAAAGTGCTAACCCAAGGCGAGCAGTGGGTCGATCGTGCTTTTGTATTTAACGATTGGTTTATCTCCGCTTACGCCCCTTTGGAAGATATTCGTGGTCACCGTGTTGGTATGATCTACACCGGTTTTTCTGAATCGCCTTTTATTCATGATTATTTGCTAAATATCATAGAGTTAGGTTCTGTTTTGATGTTGGTGCTGTTGGTTTCTGGTTTATTGGTTTATCGCGGTGCCTATAGTTTATTGCAACCCATTGAACGAATTCATCATGTTGTACAAGCAGTGCAATCAGGGCGCAATATTCGTATCGGTGCCTTAGGCTTAGATAGAGATAACGAGCTATCGAACTTAGCCGAGCAATTTGACAGCATGCTTGACTTGCTACAGCGTCGAAATGCCCAAATTCAAGCGGCGGCAGAGCAGCTTGAGATGAAGGTTGAAGAGCGTACTCGCAGCCTGCAGGATAAAACCTTAGAGCTACAACGTAACGTGGCACTACTCAATGAAACCCGCCAACAGCTCGTCACCAATGAGAAACTCACCGCCCTTGGTGAGTTGACTGCGGGTATCGCCCACGAAATCAATAATCCTACCGCCGTTATCCTCGGTAATATGGAGCTGCTGCGCTACGAGCTTGGCGATAATGCCGAAGTCGTGAAAGAAGAAATTGATCTAGTCATTCAGCAGGTTGGGCGGATAAGCACGATTATTCGTAGCCTACTACAGTACAGCCGGCCAGGTGAATTTAACGCGCCACTGGAAATGCATCCGATCACTCCTATTATCGAAGAAATGTTAGTGTTGGTGCGGCATTCAATTCAAAAACAACAAGTCGTGCTGATCACGCAGTTGAACGCCAGTTGTCCAGTGCAAGTTAATCGACCGCAGTTGCTACAAGTCTTGATTAATCTGGTGGTGAACGCAGCGCATGCGATAGACGGTGACGGTAAAGGGCAGATTTGGGTGCGCACCTATGACTGGGTGCAACAAGGTGTGCTCATTGGTGTAAAAATCGAAGTCGAAGATGAAGGGGCTGGTATAGCGCCAGAGCAGTTAGGGCGGATTTTCGACCCCTTTTATACTACCCGTAAAGACGGCACGGGTTTAGGGCTTTCGCTCAGCTACGGCATTATTAAGCGGATTGGCGGCATCATAGAGGTGAGCTCAACGGTAGGTAAAGGCACTGTATTTACCATAGGTTTGTATCATGAAGCAAAAGAAGAGCAGCAACCTAATTCCTATGATGGCCTACATTTCGCGGGTAACTATAGCGACATATCTGCTGATTAATCCTATTTAGTTAATGATGGCTGAGCATTATATCTAGCTGATTTGTAGTATAAAAATCCATTGATGACATTTTTATCACTGACGTTTAGGCAAAAAAAAGCCGGATGATGAATCCGGCCACAAAGAGTGTGTGAGCAATGTCGTGCTTGCAAACTCAGGAGCTCCATAACAACGTCGATTACCCGTCATCGTTGTTAGAGATGAGTTTTGTAACGCACGCCAACGATAATCATTCTCAATTGTGGTTGCAAGCTATTTATTGCAAAAAGTGCACATCTTTACAAATATCGTTTTGCTCTCATCCATTAACGGTTTAGATAGACTTGCACAGATACAGTTTATGATCGACTAAGCTTTTAGGATCGGCGTTGAGTTCGGTAATTAAATATTGATTACTGATCAACAAATTAAGCATCGCAGGGAAGCGGTTCCGCGTCTTCACTTTAATATGATTATATACCCAAGCTACCTGAAGATACGAGTTTCAGAGCGCCTAGGGTGCTTCAATTCAAGGCGCATCAATGACAGAATGTCGGCCACCTTTTGAATTGATGCAACACGGAAGTGAAGTGCCCTAGGCGCTCCGTCCCGGCG
>JBOFUF010000077.1:0-2197 GCA_051652445.1 Shewanella sp. | reverse complement strand
CGACATGCCGATGATATCGATATTGTGTGTTTTCACCGCCTCGAGAATTCGCTCTACCGACACCATCACGCCTAAATCAAATACCTCATAGCCGTTACAGGCGAGCACCACGCCGACGATATTCTTACCGATATCGTGCACGTCGCCTTTTACTGTCACCATCAAAATCTTGCCATTCGATTGGCCTGCGACCTTTTCCAGCTCAATGTAGGGGTTTAAGTAAGCGACGGCTTTTTTCATCACCCGCGCCGATTTTACCACCTGTGGCAGGAACATCTTGCCCGAGCCGAACAAGTCGCCGACCACGTTCATGCCGTCCATCAAGGCGCCTTCAATCACATCCAGCGGACGTTTCGCTTCTTGGCGGGCGGCTTCGGTATCTTCATCGATAAATTCGGTAATGCCTTTGACCAGCGCATGGGATAAGCGTTGGCTCACCGGCCAGCTGCGCCATTCTAAATCCTCTTTTTTGCCGACCTGCGCGCCATCACCGCGAAATTTCTCCGCGATTTCAAGTAACTGCTCGGTATTGCTCGAGCCTGCAACTGGGCAGGGCAAGTTAAGCACTACGTTTTCGACCCGCACTTTAAGTTCAGGATCGATATCGTCGTAAATCGCGAGTTGCCCCGCGTTGACAATGCCCATGTCCATGCCGACTTTGATGGCGTGGTACAGGAACACCGCGTGAATGGCCTCGCGCACTGGGTTGTTACCGCGAAACGAGAACGACACGTTCGATACGCCGCCCGAAATCATCGCGTGGGGCAGGGTGGCTTTAATGGCTTTAATGGCATCAATAAAATCGACAGCATAGTTATCGTGTTCGTCAATACCGGTGGCGATGGCGAAAATGTTCGGGTCGAAGATGATGTCTTCTGGCGCAAAGCCGACCTTATCGACCAACACGCGGTAGGCGCGGGTGCAGATTTCGATTTTACGCGCTTTAGTGTCGGCCTGACCTTGCTCGTCAAACGCCATGATAATGGCCGCCGCGCCGTAACGTTTAACCAGTGTGGCTTGCTCGATAAACTTGGCTTCACCTTCTTTGAGGGAAATCGAGTTAACTATGCCCTTGCCTTGAATACATTTGAGGCCAGCTTCGATCACTTCCCACTTAGAGGAGTCGATCATAATCGGTACGCGGCTGATGTCGGGCTCAGAGGCAATTAAGTTTAAAAACCTGTGCATGATCTCCACGCCATCGAGCATGCCTTCGTCCATGTTGATGTCGATGATTTGTGCGCCGCTTTCGACCTGCTCGCGGGCCACATCGAGCGCTTGCTCAAACTTGCCGTCTTTGACAAGCTTTAAAAACTTAGCCGAGCCTGTGACGTTGGTGCGTTCACCCACGTTAACGAACAGCGATTGGGCATCGATAGTCAGTGGTTCCAAACCTGCCAAGCGGCAAGCGACGGGAATATCCGGCAAAATACGGGGTTCGTGACGGTTCACCGCTTCGCGAATGACGCGGATATGTTCAGGCGTACTCCCACAACAACCGCCGATAATATTGAGCATGCCTTCGCGCGCCCACTCTTCGATCACATTCGCCATGTCTTCTGGAGTTTCATCGTAACCGCCAAACTCGTTGGGCAGGCCAGCGTTTGGATGCGCCGACACATAACACTCACTGATGCGGGATAATTCTTCCACATAGGGGCGCAGCTCTTTTGGCCCCAGCGCACAGTTAAGGCCGATCGATAAGGGTTTGATATGGCGCAGAGAATTATAAAAGGCTTCGGTGGTTTGGCCGGTCAATGTGCGGCCAGAAGCATCGGTAATGGTACCCGAAATCATCACCGGCAAGCGCGCTGCCGGATGTGGGCCAAACACCTCATCAAATACCGCTTCAATCGCGAACAATGCGGCTTTAGCGTTTAAGGTATCGAATATGGTCTCGACCATAATGATATCCGCGCCGCCCTCAATCAGTGCTTGAGTGGATTCTTTGTAAGCAATCACTAACTCATCGAAGCTGACGTTGCGATAGCCAGGATCGTTCACATCTGGGCTAATCGAGCAAGTACGGTTAGTGGGGCCTAACACACCGGCGACATCGCGCACAATGCCGGTGGCAGCAAAGACTTCGTCACAGGCTTGGCGGGCAAGGCGCGCGCCGGCTGCGTTAATTTCAGCAGACAGCGACTGCATGTCGTAGTCGGCCATGGCGATGGTGGTAGCGTTAAAGGTGTTGGTT
>JBOFUF010000076.1:0-5348 GCA_051652445.1 Shewanella sp. | reverse complement strand
TGATTACGGTATCTAACTTTTCATTTATACCTTGCAACGTAATTGCGGCTCCGATTGACGAACGAGCTAAAAGCCCCTTTTCGTCTAAGGTTTTAAATTTTTCTCGATCGATAACTACATCATTTCTTAGATGATCAATGTAATCACTCATTGAATCAAAATCTTCCGGCTTTTTATCACTCATCATGGCTTTTTCTCCTAATTCGGAGAAATCATCATCAGGTTTGATAATACCTAAACTAATACCAACATTTTTAATCGTTTCGCCTACTTTTGCCGCTAGACTTACGCCCATTTGTGCAATTGACGTTGCTATGCCTGCAACTGCATTTCCGATAACTGAGGCTGCGCGGCCAATAAAATTGCATGCACTACTCACCGCTGAACAGACGCCACTCCAAAAACCCATGATAATCTCCTATTACTTTTGTTTAATATCGATACGGAATAGATCATTTAGATGTAGTGTGATTCTTTCAGCGTTATTCGCTGATAGCTTACATAAAAAATCACCTATGGCATGTTCTCTTTGTTTTTCATCAGCACGATTATTTTTGTGATAGCAGCTCAGGCTAATATAACGACTCATAAAATCCCAGCCGAATCTGTCATTATACTTGATAAGATGCTCTCTAGTTCCTTGCTTCGTCAGTGCTTGGTACCATGCATCAGCTACGTTGCCTTGTAGAAAATCAGAGATATCTTCTGCTGACGGTTTTCGTTCTAGTAGCTCAAGGCCTTGAATTAACCCTGATAGATAAGTATCAGCATAATACTGCAAGGCGATGCTTCTAATATCTGCCGCATCTACTTCTTTTTCTGTGGTAGTACTAATAAGCTCTTTTATTTGGGCCTGAATAGGTTTAGTTATTCCTGTGCTGGATAAGATAACTCGTCCTGGCTCAAGGTTGGATAAGAAATCCTTCTGTTCGTCGGTTAATGCCATAGTGTTTCCAACAGCATCTTTATCATCTTTAGCAAATAATTTGTGAATTATTTTTGTGTTCGTATTTTTTAATACCTCAGGGGTCAATTTATTTGGTATTTGGTCGACAATGATTAGTGACTCACCATATTTTCTAACTTCTGCCAGCATGTCGGCAAATGTTTCCACACCTTGCTTCTTATTTTGACTGTCGCCCATTTCAAAACGTGATAGTAAACGGTGAGCTTCCTCAATTAGAGTTATGTGCCGGAACTTTGAGCCATGTTGTTGATAGTCTTTGTGACTAGCACGAATAGCTTCATTTAGATTAGCTAATACAAAACCCATGATAAGTGATTTTTCACTTGGATTGCGTATTTCTTCTAATTCTAGAATTACATTTCTTTTCACTAAATCTAAGAAGTTAATTGAGCGGGGGGTATTAAGCATTAACCCTTTCGCTCCAATGACTAATCCTTGTAAGCGAGCTTTGATGGAGCCAATATAGTCTTGTTTAAGACGATCATCAAAACCTTGCTGCTGAACAACATGTTCAGTCATTGCTATCAGGTCACTTAATGTTGGAAATGCGTAAGTGCCTGCAGCGAAAGGATCTGAGTATTTTTTATTCTTCGAGGTGGCTATATTCCAGCCTTTAGCTTCATAGCATTGATAGATGGCAGCTTCAATTAACTGTGGAATAGCAGCCTCCATATCAAAGGCAGCTTCAATACTCGCTTTAATCATATCGACTCGCGAGGTGATGTTCTCGTGAGGGAAAAATTCAAACGGATTTAATCTAAATGGCGCAACGTTATCATTTCCTAACGTAAAAATAAGTATATCAGGGTCGTTCTTAGTTAAAATACGATACTCTGTTTTGGCTGGTTCAATAACTAAAAACGGTATTTTTGCCGATTCAAGCAAGCGTTGGCATGTTGTTGTTTTACCACTGCCAGTTACGCCAGCAATAAAAATATGCTTATCTAACTCTTTTTTATCAAGAAAAACATCAATTGGTTGCTGTAATCCACTTTTTACTAAATTACCTAGATAAAGACGATGTTCATCTTTAATTTTAGAGTTAATATTAAGCCCAAATTCAACTTCTTCTTTGAGCGTTAATCCAACAACTTCCTTTTGCGGTAATCCTGCGATAACACTTAATTCTTTGGTGGATAGCCAATTACACAAGTATTTATTGAATGGGCTTTTAGATAATAATATAGAAAGCTGATTTTTACTGTTTTGTGAGTCATCTTTATTTGTGTCACGAATGCGTAGTGTTGGTAATTGAAAATTTCTTACCGAGTCAATTTCATTCGTGTTGGTTACTTTATTAATTACCAGTGGAGATTTGTTGGTCTCCTCACCAGAAAAAATTGAGCGAGCAGTGTTTCCCAATTTTAAAACATTAGCTATTGAATCAGCAAATAAATAGATACTTGAGCGGTACAGCCCTTTATTTTTGCCAACTTGAACTCTTTTTAATAGCACTTCATCAATATAGTTTAACCATTCTTGAATTGACTTGTCAGTAAACTCTCTGGATTCACTTGACGATGAACCAGTTTGAGTTGACGTGCTCGTGCCTGTGTTTTTAGCTGTGGCAGTAGAAAGCGATGTTCCTTTGCTTGTAGTCTCAGAACCGCTTTTATATATATTATGATCTGTTTCAGCAGAGCTTTTTGATGTTTGCTTACTGCTTCCAGATTCACTGACTGATGTTGTGATGCCTACTGTCTTTCCTGTGTTTCCCGTAATGCTAAGACTAGCATTTGTTCCACTAGTATCAGTTACACTTTGTCCTTCATTATTTCCTAACGTAGTTGATTCATTCGTGCCTGATTGTATGTTTTTTTTCGCTATCGGGGTTAACTTATCATAAATATTATGTAAGTCTGTTTCTATTTGGTTTATTTCAAATAATGATAATGGGTCTGCCATAACAGCTAGGCAGAATTCATTTCCATTCATAATGTCGACTAAACGTTCGATGCCTTGAAATTGCTCATTATCTTCATGAACACTAGGAACACCTTCAAGCTTGTATATATGCTGAAATGCGGATAGACGGCCTTTTACATCATGACGCTGATGTTTATCGAGCTTATCTACTACACTGCCGCGAAAGTTTCCTTCAATCGATGGCTTAAGAATGGTTTCACCTATATCATCGACGTCAAGACAGTGTTGGCCTTGAAATTTCTTATTTTTCGCAATACCAAAGTAGAAGTGTACCTGATCTTTTTTCCCGAGCAGTAAATAGGTAAAAATTATCCCTTCTATGGCTAAGGCATTAAGAACATTTTCAAATGCCTCTTTGCGAGGCGAATCTTCGTCAAACGTAACTTGTTTAATATGATATAAAGAGAACTCATGCCCGAGAATCTCTACGGGCTCTTCAATATTTAAGTTCGATTCAATGCTATGAACAGAATTTTTCAACAATTCGATTAATGATTGCTGTGTCATTACAATTCCTTTATCGTAAATTGATTACGGCATCTTCAGCTTGTTCTAAATCCATGTTTGGATTTGCTAGCTGATAGGCATTCACTAATGCATCACTGTGCTTGTTTGCTTGAGCCAGACTAAGTTTATCGTGTAAATAATTATCTAAATCATCAAGATTCAAGCTATGTTGTTGATAGCTTTTGATTACTGACAATATGATATTTGGTGTTAATTCTAGGGCACTGACAGATTTTAAAAACGGAATTGATACATCAGCATCCAACGCTTCGTTTACGCCTCTTAAAGCAATAGTTCCTCCTACTGCTAGTCTGATTGCGCAATCAACCGGGTCTTGGCTTAGACTCTCTGTGTCGAGTGTTATATCATTTCTAAGATAGTTAATGTAATCATTGATTTTATCAAAGTCTTCTGGTTTTTTTTCAGCAACCATGGCTTTTGCGCCTAGTTCATTTGCATTATCTCTAGGTGTAAGCACATTACTGGCAACGCTTACTGCTTCAATAATGTTAATGACTTTGGGTAAATTTTTACCGAAAGTATCAAGCATCATAGGCACATATTTCGCTAGCATAGGCCCGACTATGCTGGCGACCTTTGCAAATGCTGAAATAATGACTGAAGCAAGTGGTGGCATAACTATCATCTTATATCTCCTAGAGTTCTATGCGTTGAATCGTATTCAAATAGATGTTATTTGTTATTTCATTTTCTTGAGCGATGACGAATTCAATATCACTTGGAGAGACTACGCGAAGATAGACAGATGCATCATCATCAGTGATATCTAATCGGACTGTTTTTTTCTTAATGGCAGGATCGTTGATGGCAATATCACCAGTGCTGCAACTTGGCTGCTCTGTATAAAAAATCTCAAACTTTTGGTAATCAGCGTATGTGAATTCAACCCATTCATTGAAATTTACCTCTCTGTCAATAAGTGGCTTAAATTTATTTTTTCTGGCGTGACCTAAGTAATATTTAAATCGGATGTCTTGCTCTCCCACATTGTGGTCGATCACTTTAATGCGGCCACCTTCACGAGCTTTAATTAAGCCAAAAGCTACGCCGGTTTTTCCTGTTGGTTTTTCAACATTACTTTTATCACCACCCAGTGGTGAATATAGCTCAAAGCGACTAACGCCCTCTGGCAAGCCCATTTTTTGATGTTGTATAGTAATGTGCTTTTCAAATAACTCTTTAACAAATCGCGATTGACTAGAGTTACCGCCAAGGAAAATATTAACCTTATTAATATCGGATAGTTGCTGTTGGCTATTGCTAAATGCTAAGCGAAGGGCATTAAAGAAATTGATAACACCACGCTCAATCCGGTCAGACAGGATTTTTTCTAATTGCTCGGCATCAATATCAAGCGCGAATGCTGAATGTTGAACACCATTGATATCCGTTAATGTTACAGACAGTTCGCCAGAAGCATCAAATGAAAAGTCTGGATGTTCTTCCCAGAACGGACGCAGTGTAATACAGAGTTGTTTTGTATTCGTTTTCGCTTCTTGTGAGTTACTGATCAGCTGTTCACTGCCCGCAAAGGCATCTTTTTCAGGGTGCTTATCAAACTGAATCCCTTTGGCTAGTAGGGCCGTTTTGTTATTTTTGAACACCTCAAAGGCTAACAACTCAAGCAGGTTCTCTCCCCCGAGAAACTTGTCGCCACCGGCACCAAAGTGTTCTATAACATAATCAAAGCGTCGTTTATCTTTATCATTTGTTGGCTCATGATAAATACCAAAATCGAAATCTGTGGTGCCACCACCAAAATCAAACACACTATAGAAAATACGCTCTTCACCTTCAGGTTCAATACCGTACTCTTGTAGAGCTGTTAATGCGTATGCGGCAGGCTCACTAGCACCTTTGCTAACGGTTAACTGGGTAAGGGCCTTTTTACCTAATTCGGCAGGCAGTGATTTTGTAAGGCCTTTTT